>JALTOP010000486.1 GCA_027000105.1 Planctomycetaceae bacterium
GTGATCGACTCTCTCGACATCGAGGATAGCCGAAAGATTTACGAAGCGATCAACCTCGCCCAACCGGGGGGCATGTCTCAGGTCGAGGATCAGGATCTTGCGACAACCCCATCGAAAAAAACAAGACAGCTGATGCTGTTGGCCCAAAATCGAGACCTGATCGCTCGCCAATATGCGAACAATTTTCACGATGTACTTGGATTCGGACTGGAACGTCTTGCCCACTGGATTTCGATATCCGACGGAAACAGGAACCGGGCGATCGTCGGGCTGCATCTGGATTGGATGGCCCACTATCCCGATTCACTTATTGCCAGAAAATGCGGGGAAGCTGTAGCCGAACAGGCACGTTCCCGGGCCGAAGCAATCCTGAAAAATGACTGGCCGGCATCGCCTCGTGCACAAGATCAGTTTACCGAATTCGATCGTTGGCTCAGAGCCGACGGGAACAAAAGGAACCCGGGAACGACTGCCGATTTGGTTGCTGCCTCTCTGTTTGCGGGATTGCGCGAAGGAATCATCTCTTGAGCGAATATGTATCATCTCCCGTGCGAATACTCTCGACGGCTATTCCGAGGGAGTACCCGAACGAATTGGCGAGTCCCGTCTGTTTCCTTCCTGCATCGCCAGTTACCGCTTCCGATTACTGATTGGAAATTGATCGCCCCGTCAGGATGGCTCGCGTTTGGTCATATCTCAGTTCGTCGGCCTGTTGCTGTTGTTGTCGTTACCGTTCTGTTGCCGTCGCTCCCGGTGAGGATGAAAAATCGCTACTGATCGGTTACCCTCACCATGTTTGCCATCGTTCCATACAAACACTTGCCCGAGAGGTTTTCCAAAATGACTGTGCGCTGTTTCTGTCTCCTGTTTTCCTCTTTTGTGTTGCTGACGGTTGAAGCTTCCGCTGAATCGCAGAAAACAGTCGACGGGCAGATTGCCCGCGCATTACTGAAACAGGAACACCGTGGAGAAAATCTGCTTCAGGACAAAAGCTGGTATCCGTTCGGTCTGGGGTTTGAACGCGTCGGAAATTTGATCGTTTGCGACAATAAAAAGAGCGGGAATCAGCAGCGGGGAATCGGTCAAACTGTTTTGCTGAACCAGAAACAGCCGGAATTGATTTTCGCCTCGCTGGAGAGCAAGGCGGAACAGGTTGGAGGAACAATTGACGCGAACTATTCCTTATATATCGATTTGACATTCACCGATAACACCCATCTGTATGGCCAGACCAAGCCATTTGATGTCGGCAGCCACAACTGGCAAACACGCAAGCTGATGATCGTCCCCCCAAAACCTGTAAAAAGCCTTTCCTGTTACGGCATGTTCAGAAACCATTCCGGGAAGGCCTGGTTCCGAAACCCGAAAATGACATCCCGCCCCATCCCGCCCGGTTGGCATCATCTGGATCACACTGATTTCGTTTTACAGGGAAAAGCAGGGGAGGGCTATCAGGTGCGCGATATGACACAGAACGGCCCGTTTGTGCATATCCGAAAAGAAGCTCTCGATTTGAAACTGACGGTTACTCGAAAAGATGGGCCTTTGGCAACATTCTATGACCTCACTCTGCGCGATGTTTCCGGCAGGGATCGTGCCATCACGCTGGCTTATTCGTGGCCGGTGCAGGGAGATGATTACTGGTGGCTGGAAGATCCCAGACGCCTACATCGGGTGAAGCCGAACTCGGAATACATCAATGCCCATCCGGTTCCGGGTGCGGGAAATGAAAGATTATCCCATTATCCGTTAGCAGCGGTTGCCAATAAAGAACAGGGAGTGGCGTTGGGTATTGACATGGATCGTCCGGCTTTTTACCGCCTGATCTATCACTCCGGAACAAAAGAGATGCTGCTGTTGTTCGATCTGGGATTGACTCCGGAAAAGCCAAGCGCGAAGTTGCGTTTCTGTCGTTTTTCATTCGATCCCCAACACGGCTTTCGGGCAGCCGTCGCTCATTATTACCGGCTCTTTCCCGATGCGTTTCGAAAACGGGTCACCAAACAGGGGAATTGGATGCCCTTTGCCAAAATCAGTGAAGTACAGGGATGGAAAGATTTCGGATTTGCCTTCAAGGAAGGGAACAACGAAACCAGCTGGGATGATGCGAACGGCATCACAACTTTTCATTATACCGAACCGATGACCTGGTGGATGAACATGCCTCCTGAAATGCCTCGCACTTACGAAGCAGCCATCGCGGAAGCAAGACGCCTGGCTCAAACAGGGCTGCCGCAGGCAAAAGCATTGTTTACCAGCGGGTTTCACGATGAACAGGGAAAATTCGCAGGAACAATGCGCAACGAACCGTGGGCCAATGGAATTGTCTGGAGCATGAATTCGATGCCCGGTGTTCAGGGGGACGTCACCGATTTTAGCAGCAAATGGAATCCTGAAACGATTGAACGGTTATACGGTCCCGAGGCAAATGGAAAGCTCGATGGCGAATACTTCGATTCCAGTGAAGGGTACGCGACAGCCTTGATGGATTATCGCAGAGAGCATTTTTCAGCCGCCCAAACTCCACTCTGTTTTTCGTCACGATCGAAACGGCCCGGAATTTTCCGTGCCCAGATTGCTTTCGAATATATGAGAGAAATTTCAAACGAATTACACAGAAAGAATCTGTTGAGCATGGCCAATTCGACACCATCACGAATTTGCTGGTTCGCCCCCTTTCTCGATGTCATGGGAACTGAAACGGACTGGAATCGGAATAATCGCTGGAAACCGATGTCCGATGCAGACCTGCTCTACCGCAGGGTGATGTGCAAGGGGAAACCGTATTGCTTCCTGCAAAACACCAATTTCGAAAACTTCTCGTACCAGATGGTAGAGAAATATATGCAACGTTGTCTGGCCTACGGAATGTTTCCCGGCTTCTTCAGCCATAATGCATCGGAAGGGCATTATTTCCAAACACCAGAACTGTATCAGCGAGATCGGCCCCTGTTCAGGAAATATCTGCCGCTCTGTCAACTCGTCGCCGAGGCGGGCTGGGAACCTTTAACCAATGCGACAAGCGACAACAGCCACGTCTATCTCGAACGCTTTGGAAAACGACTGCTCACCGTCTTCAATGACAGCAACCAAACGCAACATGCCACCATCAAACTCTCCCATCCTGCCAGCGGATCGGCTCGCGAACTTGTGACCGGCCGATCGATCCGCTGGGAAAATGGAATAACTGAATTGACACTTCCCGCTGAGGGTGTCGCGGTGATCGAGTTGACGCGGCAATCCCAATAAAATTAACCGGTTCACTCCGACGACTGTCTCAATTCTGCACGAAGGGGCCTTTGTGACTGAAATACACCAAACTTCTCGCCCCGAATATTGTTTTCAAACATTGAACCTGCAATATTGTATGCGATCGCGATTTCCCCTACATTGAATCAATTGTTAATCATCCTCAGGATTGATCAAATTGTACCCTCATGGGACGTGAGTACATTTTTCGCCAAAATAATTTCCTGTGTTCGAGTGAAATCGGTTTAATCTTGAAGGGAATTACCCGGTTTCCAGATGGAAGCCCTGTTTTACGGGATCGCGTTTGCGTAAAGCATTCGGTTTGTCGGCCTTTTTTAAGGTCTGATTTTGAGGTCGAGACCACATCATCCACGTGTCGTCACCGCACGATGTTTAATGGATCAATCCTAAAAATCACGGCTTGGGGACAGTAGCACAGAAAGTTCGATCAGGTTTTCATGGTTCGTCATCTGAAAATTTTTGAAGTGGAAAAGGATTCTCCCTGCATCTTCGTAACCCCTGTTGGACAGGGGGCGAGTTTTCGCTACGCTGATCTGCAGATGGAAGCCAATACGGTGCGCACGCTGGTTTCTGCCCCCGAATTCACAACCCTGATCATCGATCTGGGACGTCTGGACTATTTCGGTTCCGAATTCATCGGTGCCTTGATCATCATCGGACGCGAAAAAAAGAATCGTGGCGGCAAAGTTGCGCTTTGCAACGCAAACGACAACATGTATGAAGTGCTTAAAAATATGGCCATTTTCAAACTATGGCCCTATTATGAAGACAGGGCAGCTGCAGTTGAAGCCCTGAAAGAATAACGTAACCTCCTTTCTGGATAAAGGTTACGACGGAGTTGCTATTCCGGGCCGTCCCCCAATTCTTATCTCTCGAAATCATAATGGCACTGCAAGTGGCAGTTGATGCGCCATGCTATTGGCATTTTACCCCGTGAAGAACGTTGAAGAGCGCTCAAGATCCATTTGAAGGTTTGACAACAGCTTTCTGCGCGTGCTGCGGGGGCCGTCGATCCTCTCCCGTCGACAGCCTGTTAATACAGGTACAATAGGAAGAGCTGTCAAACAGGAAATAATTCTTTCAGATCATGCGATTGCTACAGTCGATACACGACGAACAGAGGCGGGGTGCGCTTTTTCTGTTGGTTGGAGCCGACGGAATTGTTCTAAGGCGGGAACACGGGGGTTATCAAATGTTGGTTGGCGTAAAAGGACAGAATCAACAGGGAATCTGTTTTCTGCTGCTGTTGGCGGTAGGAACGGCTACCCTGGCGGGTTGTGTCGGCAGAAAGTATGGTTTTCCCGGCTTTGGGGCCAAGCAGACTTCCAACAGTGAAGCAAAGGAACAACCTGCCGAAAAGAGCAGCATCTCAAAGGAAAAAACAGAATCAAATCTGGATAATGTCGCATCATTGGAGGGTTCAGACAAACCAACAATCCTGACCGCTGCGTCCCGTGCGAAAGAGTCGGCTGACAATTCCAAACCGGGGGTCGCACATATTGCCAACACATCCGGTTCGAGTTCGCAGGAAACTGAAGTTGAAGAAGTAGATCAAGCGTTTCTTGAATGGGCAGCCAGAAACTCCGAATCTCAAAAGGAAGTGACACAGGACGTGGCGCAGGAGGAGTTGGGAAACTACAAAAAGCTGGTTTCTGAGGTGGAGCAGGGAACTTCATCGTTGGATGCGTTGAAGGCATCTCTCGCAAAGCTGAATGAAAACAGAACTCCAGCGAAATCACCCGAGCAATCAGCAGAAACAGTTCCCACAGTTACGCGTGATCTGCATAACTCGCGCAAGTCCGATATGACGCCCCGCTCGAACGATGATGTTGATGATACTGTCGGGATCGCAACGGTATCTGTACCGGGATTATCCGTACCGGGGTTATCTGTGCCAGAATTATCTGTATCTGAATCGAACTCGGCGAAAGAGACGGATCTGTCACTGGAATTCCCCTGGTTCAGCAATCCCGATCAATCAGCAAAAGCTGAATCCGAAATCGCAAACCGTGAAAAACAATACCCGCAAAATGATTCGAATCGCATTCGGGAATTGCTCGTCAAGGCCCGAAAGTTAATCCGGGAAAATAATTTACTGGAAGCGCGTCTGATTGCAGAGACCGCCAAAACGATCAAAAAGAAGACGGAAGCTGTATTTACGTCGGAAGAAATAACACCCGAACAGATTCTGGCAGAGATTGCACAACGTGAGCGGGAAAGAAACGGAAAGCTCCTCACGGATTCAGTTTCCAATAACCGAACAGAGGCATCTTCCAGAACAGCCCGGGAAACTGACAGTCCTCAGAAGCGACAATCTGCACCGGTAGTGATTGATTTGAGCAGAGAGTGGCTGAACAGCACGGAGACAAGCAGCGGCTCTCTTGATGATGTTGCCCGCTTCGAACATTCCACGGCTACATCGAACCGGGCAGCCAGACTCCCGGTTATCACACCTGCGGGAGAGCCAAATTATGCAAAGCCGCAAAGACGGGAACCAGAAAGACGGGAGATTGAAATCATTTCCTACGATACGGCTATCAAAGCCGATCAGGGAGGTTCAACAGAATTACCTGAAGCCCAAAGAGTCCTGTTGCTGGGTGATGATAGCGGAAGCAATCCTGCTGCGGATAAAACGTCAACGCCGGTCGCCGGAGTTTCATTGCCACCCCTGGATATTGGAACGAGTGAAAAACAGAATGATCCGGATATCCAATTGGAAAACGATCTCGGCAGTGCGCCCCGGTTGATTGCACCGGAAGTGACCTCTGGAGAGGGCGAAAAAGAGAGTTCGGAATTTGATGAATTCGCAGCGGGATTCGCAGAGGCAGGGATTGAGACAAGTTCGGAAATCGAGGAAGCCCCCTTGTTGATTGATGAGGAAGAATTGAGAAGTCACGCTACCGATTCGCCGCGGATGTCGGCAACAACACTCATCCTGACAATCTGCGGCATTGCGTTTGCCGTGATGATGTTCGTTCGCTGGCGTCGATAACCTCAAATTCGGAAACAAGGGAAAGAGAAGCACGGAACAGTTTTGACACCCATCTGAATGGTTACACGAGCCGAATAATTGCACGAAGCCATCATCGTTCTGGGAACAGTTGATATTGCGAGGGGCGTAAGGAAAGTGATCGTAAATCGAATGAATTATCCGAGATTGATGCTTCTGCTCTGTTCGGTTTTTTGGATCTCTGCCGGCCTTGAAGCAGGTGAATTGGATCAACAGGGCGGTGCCTCTCGAATTGCCGAGCAGGTTCGCGGCAGTGTCAATCGTATGAAATCATTCACCGATGATTCGGCACTCAAACAATATGCTCCCAATCCCCAACGGGAAAAAGAACTGCGCCGCCTGCTTCCCAACTTTCAGATTACGAAAAAGGGAACGTCGAGTCGAGAGGAACGCGAACTGGCGACAGCCCGGTTGCGAAAGGTGAGATTGACAAATTCGGGGCGTCAAACATCAAATCGGGTGCTCGAAAATTTAAGCCTGTTCCGTCGACTGCCGGAGATACGATTCGAAGTCAATCCGGAAACGTACGACTATTTTCTTGGTCACCCCGATGTCGTCGTCAGTTTGTGGCGGGCGATGGGAATATCATCCATGCAACTCCAGCAGACAGGCCCGTTCCAGTACAAAATGGACAACAGCGACGGCACCAAAAGCGAAATGTTCTACCTTCGTCGTAGCAAAACAACAAACATCATTTACTGTAGAGGTGAATTCAAAAGCCCGCTACTGAAAAAACCGATCGCAGGCAGCGGCATTCTCTGCCTGCATTCAAAATTCGAAAAACAGAATGATGGCACCGTTTTTGTCAGACACAGTGCTGATGTATTTATCACCTTTCCCAATGCCGCGATCGAAACAGCCGCCAAGATGATTTCTCCGGTGAGCAACTATATTTCAGATCGCAATTTTCAGGAAATCAGCCTGTTCATGCACACGATTTCTCTTTCGATGGCTCGCCAACCGAGTTGGCTGCAACAAATGGCCGATCGATTGCAAAACGTCCATCCCGATCGTCGACAGGAATTGCGCCAGGTAATTCTGAATAATTATCATCAGAATCAGAAGAGGCTTGCATCGCGCTGGAACGAACTGGAGCAACCCGCGATGTAACAGGAAACGGGATGCCGCAGTAGGTCTTCCACCTTGGCTGATACCGGTTCAGATCCGCTTTTCCGCTCAGTCCCTAGTGAACGCACCCCGATTGCGGTCAACGCACTCTGCTCGCGACCGACGCGCTGCTGATGTTTTCCTTGTTCAACCGCTTTGCTAATCAAAGAAAAGTGAATAGGATGGTGAAAACACCACCTGCTCAAGCGGGATGGGCCAAAATGTCCGCACGCCCTCTGGAGTGATGGCGGTTCTGACGAAGAACGGGAAAGCATCATGAAGTTCACAATAAATCTGCTCACTGGCTTCGCGCTATTTTTCCAGTTGTTAAATGCCGGGGTTGCACAGCAGAATCGAAAAGACTTGCCGCCGATCCGCATTTTGATGATCGGCGATTCGACCATGGCGACCTACAAAAATCCGCCCAAAGATCGCCCCGATTTAACCGGATGGGGGCAAGTCTTTGCGGAGCGTTTCAACAAACAGGTCACTATCATCAACCGGGCCATTTCCGGACGCAGTAGCAAGTCTTTCATCACAGAAGGTCATTGGAAAAAGGCATTGCATACGAAAGCGGACTACCTTTTCATTCAGTTCGGTCATAACGACAGCCATCTTAATGAAGAGAAATCGACGGATGCGGCGACCGATTTTCGAGATTATTTACGCCAATACATCGATGAAGCCCGACAAGCAGGAATGAAGCCGGTTCTGATCACGCCGATGACCCGCAGACGATTCCAGGATAATAAAATTGTCACCTCACTTCGCCCTTTTGCAGAGGCGATGATTATTGTCGGCCAGGAAAAAAATGTCCCGGTCATCGATTTACACGCCAGCAGTGTGAAACTGCACAACAAACTGGGCGAGAAAAGAAGCGGCTACTTCAATCCTTCCGCGACAGATCGCACACATTTTACCCGTCGCGGAGCAGCGGTGATTGCCCGGTTGGTTGCTGAAGAACTTTCCGAAAAGGTTCCTGCGTTGAAGCCTTATCTCAAGCTTTCTGCAGATACTGTTCTGCTGGGGGGCAAGATTGTTACGATGGACGCGGAAAACCGTGTGGTCACCGCGATTGCGATTCAAAATGGTCGTATTCTGGAACTCGGTAGTGATCAGCAAATCCGTCGGTACATCGATGAGAGAACAAAGGTCGTTCAACTTGATGGAAAGATGGTGATTCCCGGGATAATCGCGGCTCATTGCCATGCCGTTGGCGTTGCAAGAAATTCGCTTGAACAACCTTATGTCGAATTGCTGAACATCGCAGAAGTTCAAAACTGGATCCGATCACAAGCCCAAAAAGTCCCCGCCGGTTCCTGGATTAAAGTTCCGCGAACCGATATCACCCGGTTAAAAGAACGCCGTCATCCGACGACAGCCGAGCTCGATGCAGCGTGCACCACTCACCCCGTCATCTTTACTGCCGCCCGAAAGTCGGCGTTGAATTCACCTGGACTGAAGAAAATCGGTCTTGGCGAAGAAGGTAACGCCGATTTCAAGGGTGAAATTATCCGCGATGCCAGCGGAAAGGTTCGATTGGTCAGCGGGGCAGGCCCTCTTTTGCGCCAGTTGATGCCTTCACCCAAATTTTCGAACAGGCAAATTCGAACCGCACTTTGCAATGTGCATCAACATTATCACAGCGTGGGGATTACCAGTATTTTTGAGCGAGCAGGCAACATCGACGATTTTCAACATTACCGCGCCCTGCACGCGGAAGGGAAGTTGACCGTTCGCATGACACAGACTTTCCGTTCCAGTTTTCGTTCCGCAAAAGATATCGATGCTTACACAAAACGACTCGGCATGAAAACCGGCGATGGAGATGACTGGGTGCAGGTCGGGCCGATCAAAATTACCGTCGATGGGGGCATTCACTGGGGAAACACCTATTTGAGTCGGCCTTACACAGAAAAGCAACTTCGTTTTTATGGTCATCGAGACCCCAATTACCGAGGCGATCTCAACTACAGTATTGAACTGATGAGCGAACTTTTCCGTGAAGCGGACAAGCTCGGTTGGCAATGGTGCTGTCATGTCACGGGCGATGCTGGAGTCGATGCGATTCTGGATGCTCTTGAAACGGTTCAGGCACAACATCCGGAAATCGCCGAGCATCGTTTTACGTTGACTCATGCCTACTTCCCGACGAAAGATTCCGTCGCCCGCGCCAAACGGTTGGGGATTTGTGTCGACACGCAGCCTTCGCTTTACTTCAAGGATTCCGCCGCGATTGCGGAAATATATGGTGAAGACTGGGCGGCAAGGTTCATCGGTCTGGGTGAGTGGGTTCGTGGCGGTGTCCCGACAGCAATGGCGGGGGATCACATGATCGGACTCGATCCGGATCATTCCATGAATGCCTACAATCCTTTTTTGATGATGCAGGTCGCAGTGAGCCGTCGAAATCGCGAAGGCGATATCTACGGCAAACAGCAGCGAATCAGTCGCCTTGAAGCGTTGCGCTGCCTCACCACAAACCCGGCGTGGCTATCGTTCAACGAATCGAATCGAGGATCACTCGAAACCGAAAAACTGGCTGATCTCGTGATTCTCGATCAAGATGTTCTCACCTGCCCGGAAAACAGCATCGCAAAAACCAGAGCGATAAAAACGATGGTGGATGGCCAATTTGTTTTTGAAATCGATCGGTAAAACCGCTGCCGCCCCGTTCAACTCTTCCTGCAATGGCAAGAGGACTTTTCCGAACCAGGATTTTCCGTCGGGTTGTGGGTTACCGGGTTTCCAGGTTGTGCATCGGGAAATCGATCTTGGCAGT
>JALTOP010000487.1:0-22979 GCA_027000105.1 Planctomycetaceae bacterium
CTCGATGAGAACAAACTCGATGAGAACAAACTCGATGAGAACAAACTCGATGAGAACGAACTCGATGAGAACGGGGCATCTTGGGTCTCCAATCTTGACAGGAATGCCGGTGAGAACAGAAGCGATCTCCAGCCTATCAATAAATCGGCCCCGGCAACAGTTTTCAGGGTGTTTGCTTTGTTGAAAAAGCCGGTTTTTCGCGACACCTCCTCTTTGCGTAGCAGCGGCTTCATGGCTATATTACACTGACCGGGGGCCGTCACTTCCTACTTTTTCTGGATAAATTCACCGCGACATCATGAACACTCCCGGCACGCATTCCGAACCGCTCGCAGATACCGTCGTCATTGTTGGCGTTGGCTTGTTGGGCGGATCGATTGCGCTCGCTTCGCGCGAACGGGGCTTGGCAAAAAAGATTGTTGGTGTGGGCAGATCTGCACAGCGGATCGAACAGGCAGTTGCAGCGGGAATTCTGGATGCGGGGACGACCGATCTGGCGGAAGCGGCAAAACAGGCCGATCTGGTGATTTTCTGCACGCCCGTCGATTCTATTGCCCAAGGCGTTATCGCGATCAATCCCTATCTTTCGGAAAACTGTATTGTCACCGATGTTGGCAGTACGAAGGGGGAGATCTGTCGGCTGATCGACGTGGAACTCGGCAAGGGACAGCACCGATTTATCGGAGCCCATCCTCTGGCGGGGTCAGAAAAAACCGGTTTCGAACATTCCAGTTCCCGCCTGTTCGAACAGGCGGCCGTTGTTATCACTCCTCAAGATGAAACCGCGAAGTCCTGCACCGATTTTCTTGTCCAATTCTGGTCTGCAATGGGAGCGAGAATCCATTTGATGTCTCCCGAAGCGCACGATAAAACCCTGGCCATGACAAGCCATCTGCCCCATCTGGTTGCTTCCGCCCTGGCTGCGACAATCCAGAAGAAGGATCTCCCCCTGGCTGCAACGGGCTACGCTGACACAACCAGAATTGCAGCTGGTGATCCCGAATTGTGGACGTCCATTTTCCTGCAGAATTCGGCCGCAACATTGCAGGCGATCCGGGAGTTTCAACATCAGCTTGAAGAAATGACCGAAGCAATCAAACAGCGCAACCCGCAACGGCTTACTTTGCAGCTTGAAACCGGGAAGCGTCTGCGGGACAGCTGGAAAAAAGGTGAGTGAGAACCTGTTACCGTCCAGGTCGGCTACAGACTGCAGAATTTACAGTCCGAGCCAGGGAAGCGGGGCACCAGCTTCAGGAAGTTCGACGATTTCAACACCGGTCACCTCCTCGTGATTGCGGATCTCGGCCAAGACTTCCTCTGATGGTTTGGCGTCAAGATTGATGACCGCAATGGAATCACCTCCTGGTTCTTTCTGGGTTCGTCCCAACGACATATGCGCGATATTGAGGTTGTTCTTTCCGCAGATTGAACCGATGAAGCCAATCAGCCCCGGGACGTCCCGATGCCGATAAATGAGCAGGCAACCATCGAGATAGGCTTCCATCTGAAAATTATCCAGCTGTACCATGCGTAGGTATTCGTGGCCAAACATCGTGCCGGCGACCTTCAAGGTACGGTTGTCGGTTACAACAGAGCCGACAATCATCGTTGAAAAATCACCCGCTTCTTTGGATGTCTGCTCGCTGATCGTCACACCCCGCTCTTCAGCAAGCATATTGGCGTTGACGATGTTAATGCGATCTCCCAAGGCGGAGGAGAGCAGCCCCGAGGCAAACGACGAAGTGAGAAGTCGGGTATGTTTGCTGGCGGCCTCGCCCCGGTAACTGATCTTGGCTGTTTTAATCCCTTCCCCGTGCGTCTGTTGGGCCAGTGAGAGTCCCAATCGATACGCAAGGTCGATGTACTTCTTCATCCCTTCCATTTCGGAAGCAGAGACAGGAGCCATATTGATCGCATGACGAACTTCGTTGCGCGTCAAAAAGCCCGCGATAATTTCACTTGCTTCAACAGCGACCAATTCCTGAGCCTCGTCGGTGGAAGCCCCCAGGTGAGGAGTGGCCAATACGCCGGGTAGTTTTGTCAGTCTGAAGTCTTCCGGGGGCGGTTCTTTGGTGAAAACGTCGAGAGCTGCCCCTGCAACATGTCCCGATTCAATCGCATCGGCCAAATCATTTTCATCAACAATACCGCCGCGGGCACAGTTGATAATTCGAACTCCCTTGGGCATTTTTGCGATGCGTTCTGCGTTGATGACTCCACGTGTTTCGTCTGTCAGCGGCGTATGAACGGTTAGAAACTGGCAGTGCGGGATCAATTCGTCGATATCACGATACAGTTCGATTCCGTATTCGCTGGCCCTTTCCGACGAAATGAAAGGATCGTAGCCGAGAACTCGCATCTCCAATGCTTGAGCACGCTGAGCGACACCGATGCCGACACGCCCCAAGCCGATCACTCCAAGCGTTTTCCCTGCCAGTTGGGTTCCGGTAAAGAGTTTGCGTTCCCACTTCCCTTCCCGCATGCTGGCTCCGGCCGGCGCAATATTGCGGGAAAGAGCCATCATCATCGCGATCGTATGCTCTGCCGTGCTGACGGTGTTGCCGCCCGGTGTGTTCATGACAACAATTCCCTGCCTGGTCGCAGTCGGAATGTCGATATTGTCAACGCCCACACCAGCTCGAACGATCGCCTTGAGGCGAGATTGTCCCTCCAGAACTTCCTCGGTTAATTTTGTTCCGGAACGAATGACAATTCCGTCGGCGTTCTGCAACTCCTCACGTAACTGCTCAACAGTCAACTTGGGATCCGTCTTGATCACCAACTCGATTTCCGGATTCTCCTCCAGCACTTTCAAACCAGCAGCCGAGAGGTTATCAGTCACCAAAACACGCTTCAACACGGGGTCTCTCCCAAAAGTTAACTACTTCTAATTCGCTCACCAGCCCGCTCGACGGGTCATTCATTCAACAAACTGCAATCCAGCAAGGACACAACAATCCCCGAAATGGGTCAATCCTCGTCCTCATCTTCTCCCTCGACTTCATCTTCGAGCTCATCGTTCAGTTCCGGATCGTCCGCCGGGCTTATCGCTTTTTCTTCTTCCGGTTCCTCAACAGGAACCGGAGCAGCTTCCCCTGAAACCAGCTCTTTGACGGGCTGCAGGAAATAAGTCCGTTTCCCCTTGGCGAGAAGCTGTTTAAGCTTTTCTTCGGCCTGTTTACGCTGATCGTAGGGGAAGCGGGCTTCCTCGCGCAGCGTAGCCGTGTAAATCACCCAAACGAGCCGCTTTCGTTCTAAAACAGCCTCTTTTGCTTTCCGGGTTGTCCGCTTTTTGGCTGCTTTCTTCTTCTTTTTTACCTTTTTTTTCTTCGGAGATTCATCATCGAGACCGGCCGCTTCAGCGGCTTCGGCCTGTTTCCGTAATTCCTGACGACTTGGCAGCTTCCGAGGCATTTATGTTCCACCTTCAACTATGTTTAGCACGGCATCTTGTCCATTCAAGACAGGATCAGAGTATATCCAATTGTATACGCGCAAGCTCCGTATCATTCACTAAAGCGGAGGATAGCTCTTTCAGGCTGTTTATGCCACTGAATGGCGGCACTGTGGGGGCAAATAATACGAATACTGGTCAATTACTGGTTAATTTTAATCGCATGCGTTCAATCTGGCTCAGGGGAGTGTCACAATGAACACTGTTTCGCAGATTGACGAGAGTAATTTGCTTCACTCCTCGGAAAATCTGCCGAAATAATCAGAATAACTTGTTTAATCGGACCAAAACGACCGATCATAACAACCAGCGGCACCATTCCGTAAGTCGTTCGTCGGTTTTACCGGCGTTGCCTTGGGGATTAATGGGTTCGCCAGGATGACTGTCGGGCAGGACGCCTGACAACTTCGCCGTCTTTCACGATGAAACCAACGGCGGCGAGTTTTTGGTTTGAAGTTGTTTTTGAAACACTTTGAACCGTCAGACATCATTCAAATCGATTTTCCCATCAGATGTGGGAAGTAGCAGCTCCCCTTGGGAGAGAGGCATTCAGACACGGAGGTAACAACCCAATGCCCATTAACAGTAAGTGGATCCTGACATTGGGGATCCTCGCCATGTCTCCGAATTTGGTGATGGCAAAAGGCCCTTTCAGCCTGCCTAATCCATTCAAATCCCCCAGTTCGGCTAAAAGTGAAGCTCCAGCAGAAACTCAGTCCAACCAGAAGGTGGCTGAGCAGATTGCCGCAGCACTTCGAAAGGCTAAACTGACTGGCTATGACATCAATATCGAGTACAAGCAGGGGGTTGCGACTCTGACGGGAATGATTCAGGATTCCCGGCAGAAGGCAATCGCCGAGCAGGTTGTCAAGAAGATCGAGAGTGTCAAGAAGGTGGACAACCGACTTGGTCTAATTACGCAGGACGCTAACCAGTCCATTGTGCAGACAACCGCCTTCGAACAACCGAAGCAGTCACCTGCTCCACGACCTCAGATTCAACAGGCAGAGTTCCAGGCACCGCAGCAGTCGCCAGTTGTCTCTCCGATTCAGCAGGTGAGTGGGCAACAGCCAGCCGGCAACAAAATGTCCAATCAGCAGGTTGCCAATGCGATCGCACAAGCACTGCGGGGGACAGGCCTTTCCGGGTACGATATCTCCATCAATTTCAAAAACGGAGTTGCCTCACTGAACGGAAGCGTCGGCTCTGAGCAGCAGCGGGATCAGGTTACTCGTGTCGTTTCTCAGGTGCCGGGTGTCAAATCCGTGAACAATCAACTTGGTGTGACCCCTGTTCGACAAACAGCGGCTTTCCAACCACAACCTGGAGAAGCGGCTCCTGCTCCAGCTCTTGCAGCTCCACAACCAGGGATGGCTCCCGTTCCGGGGCCAGGCCCAATGATGGGTGGCCCAGGGCCGGTCAATCCGGTTTACAACCAGCCTTATATGCCCAACTATGCCTGGCCTACTTACGCAGCTTACCCAAACTACGGGGCCGTCAGTTATCCGAAGCAGTATTCGGCTAGTGCGTTCCCTTACATCGGTCCATTTTATCCTTACCCGCAGGTTCCTATGGGATGGAGAAGTTCGACACTGGAATGGGACGATGGACAATGGCAGCTCAAATTCAGTCCTAAAACCGAGCGTTGGTGGTGGTTCATGAATCCTAAAAACTGGAAGTAATTGATTGCACTGCTCAACGTAAACGAGGTGGAATTCATCGAATTTGAATGATGTAGCACTTCCGGTCGCCGAATCGGGAGTGCTTTTTGTTTGGGAACGGTACCAGTACATTGAACGGAGCCGGAAACAGCCCGAATTTTTGTTATTAACCGCAAAATCGGAATATTTTCACAAGATGGCTGCGATGGACGTTCGATAACAGGAGTAAGAATCACGTTCTGTACGTTTTCTTGGGCTGGGTGTTCAGTCCAACCAGACAGGTGAAATTCTTCAAGTGACCATCTTTTGGTCGTCAGTAATAACATCGATTCGCAGCAGTCATGCGTGCCAATCAACCAGGGATTCGGAGATTTGAAAATGATCAACTGGCGATACTTTCTCAGGCGATTCTCCATGTGCGTGATTCTAGCCGGCTTGGCGATGTCCAATAGCGGCTGCACCTTGACAGGAGGATTCATCGGAACTGCGTTCCACCTGGCACGGTTCTGGGAAACGACTCCGCTGATTCCCGTTACGGCTTATTGGAGCCAGAAAATCGAAGACAAATACTGGAACGAAGAACGATACGATAAAGTGCCGATCCTCGATCCTGTCGAAGGGGAAAACGCTCCCATCTTCTGCCTGGATCCTCCATCTCCCGATGAAGTCATGCGGGCACTGCCTGACGATATTTCCGGCGGAATGTGGTTTGTTTCAGAAACGTCTCGCAACAATGTCCGCATGACAATCGAACCGATTGTTGACCGAGTCGATGATTGCAGATACTACCCGATGGTCGGACCGGCAAGACTGCATCACTGTCACTACAAATGCACCGTCTTCTTCGATAAGACGATCCGTTCTACGTGGCCAATTCCTTTCAGCCACGATGATGCGACCCAGGAAGTTGTCTACATCGACCATGATCATCTCATCCGTTGTGCAGGACCACTGACAGACTGATTCAGGAAACATTCAAAACCGAATCAAAACCGAACGAAAACGGCGATCAGCACTTCACTCCGGAGTCTGGTCGCCGTTTTTTTATGGAACCGCAACGGGTTGAATCGTGACCTGACTGAAATTGCGTGATATGCTGGCACAAGCCGAACGAATCGATCGTTATTGTTTTCTGCCAAAGGCGCCTTTGCATTTGAACTCTCGCAAACAAACTTCCGGATTGCTGCTACTGAACAGCTTGAGCCTCGATGCTCCGCTGGTCGCGATCAGTTGGCAGCATTTGGCGTCTCGCGTTCTCGCCGTTCCGATTTCCTGGAATGAAATCTGCCTGTTGTTTCTCTCAACATGGTTGGCCTATGCGGGAGACCGATTGCTCGATTCACTCCAGCAGGTTGCGCATCAAACCGAACTCCCTCGCCATCGGTTCGCGGTGAAATACCGGCGAATCCTCCTGCTTCTCTGGATAGGCCTTTTTCTGTTGACCACGACGCTGGCTTTGATAACGGTCGAGTTATCCGAACTGATCCCCGCTTCCTTTCTGGTGCTGGGAATTGCGTTTTACTTCCTGCTCTGTTTTCTTTTTCCACGCTACGCAAGAATCATTATACCGCGGGAACTGGTTGTCAGCGGCGTTTTTGTCGCAACCGTTCTCTTTTTCCCTTTGGTCCATGTGAAGGTTACCGACCTTTTCCCCCTGGCCTGTTCACTGGCGAGTGTTTTATGGTTACTCGCATTCATGAACTGTTTGGGTATTTCATGCTGGGAGCAAAAGGAAGATCGTTTCGCCGGGGAAAGAACGCTGGCCACAACTTACCCTGCTCTTTGCCGATGGTACCCGGCATTGATCGTTGTTGCCGCTGTCTGTTTTGGTTTTCTGCTAACCCGAAGTGAATCGACGTTGCTACGCCCCCTGTTCGTGGGGGCTTTTGCCTGTGTCATTCTGTTGGAACTCATTCATCAAGCCAAAATATCTCCCCGTCTGAAACCTGTACTGGCCGATCTCTCCCTGTTAGCCCCCTGGATATCCTGTCTGTTGTCATGAGAATTCTCACGACAATTCTCATGACAATCAAAGAGATCTCCCGGTGCCGCTGGTCTGTTCTGACCAGCCGTTCTATGAAATCCTGATGAAACCCTGATGAAATCCTGTATTAAGCCGTCAACTTGAAGCTTGTCCTTTGCGAGCGACGCCGGTTTCCACGGCGGCTTGCGAAACAGCTGATGCGACCGCGTCCGCGCAACGGGCATCGAAGACAGAGGGGATAATGTAATCAGCATGCAGTTCATCACTGGAGATGATTTCCGCAATGGCCCGAGCGGCTGCAATTTTCATTGGAAGATTGATTTCAGAAGCGCGGACATCGAGCACACCGCGAAACAGTCCCGGAAAACAGAGAACATTGTTGATCTGGTTCGGATAATCGGATCGGCCTGTCGCCATGATTTTGGCATGAGGGGCTGCTTCAGCGGGGGTGATTTCAGGATCGGGATTGGCCAAGGCGAAAACAATCGGATCTTTCGCCATGTTTTTGATATCATCCCGCTGGAGAAGATTGGGACTCGAAACCCCGATAAAAACATCGGCTCCAACCAGAACCGATTTCAAATCTCCTTCTACCGCCTGATGATTGGTATGTTCGGCCAGCCATTTTTTCAGCGAATTCAACTCCTGGCGTTTGGTTGAAATGGCTCCCTTGCGATCACAGACGATGATGTGCTGTATTCCCATTTCCAGTAACAGTCGTGTCACAGCTGCCCCGGCCGCACCGGCACCATTGACGACAACACGAATGCTCTCGGGTGTTTTACCGACCAGTTTCAATGCGTTGAGCAAGGCGGCATAAACGACGATTGCGGTTCCGTGCTGGTCATCGTGAAAGACCGGAATTCCCATTTCCCGGGACAATCGTTCTTCAATCTCGACACAACGCGGAGCCGAGATGTCTTCCAGATTGATGCCACCAAAAGAGGGCTCGAGCGATTTGACAATCTGGATGATTTCTTCAACATCCTGTGTCTGTAGACAAATGGGGATCGCGTCCACGTTCGCAAATTCCTTGAACAGGATCGCTTTCCCCTCCATCACAGGCATCGCTGCCCGTGGCCGATATTCCCGAGTCCGAGCACGGCGGAGCCGTCTGAGACAACCGCGATCGTATTTCGGCGGATCGTCAGACGGAACGAATCGTCCGGGTTCTCGGCAATGGCGGTACAAACACGGGCAACACCCGGCGTGTACGCCATGGAAAGATCATCACGAGTTTTGATCGGAACCCGAGGGTGTATTTCGAGCTTTCCGCCCAGGTGCATCAGAAAAACACGATCGGAAATGTTGACAATGGTCACATCTTCGAGCGACTTGAGCGTTTCGGCGATGCGCTCGCCATGCTCGACATTGCTGGCATTGACGGTAAAGTCCCGTGTGATATAGCCCTGCGCTGACTTGACGACATCGACCGCACCAATCGATCCTCCTTCGGTTCCAATAACCGAGCTGATCATTCCCAGATATTTGGGGGCATCGGGATAACGCAGGCGAATAATGATACTGTAACCGGCCGAGGTGTGGGACATCTTCTCAATTCCATTCTTGAAAACAGGGCATTGCGAGGCAGTAGCTTAATACGAAGGATTTTTCATGACAATATCGATGTCGCTTTCGAACAATGCCGACAACACGGTAGCCGGACACTGGAGTATCCCTACTGATTACATCTGATTGCATCATATAGCATCCGGGAAGACGGAAATGACTGCTCAAAACGCTTGAAGATTGAAATTGCGGGAAACAGCCGAGAAACAAAAACGGAGCGGCGGTGTTTGATATCTTCAGTGGGATGGTATTATCCGGTCATTGAACAACGGTTTCATCGTTTTCGTCGGGGGTTTGCAATGTCGATGTCATGCGGTAGGTTTATGGGTACGTTTGTTTTGGCAGGCTCGTTTTTGTCAATTGTTTTCCTCTCGACACAAACGGGAGTCTCGCAACCTCAAAAAGGTCAGCCACTGGAGCAGAGGGGGAAATTACTGTTTGATCGCCTCGATCGAAACCAGGATGGGAAACTGACGCCTGATGAAATTCCCGCCAGAGGCAAGGGGCTGTTCAAGCAGATCGACAGCGATGGAGATGGCGTTGTCACCCTGGAAGAGCATTTGCAATTTCACAAAAAACGTTTTGCCCAACAACCGCGGCGAGGCAGACAGCGCGGCCCGCAGGTTCCGGAGGGAACCGAAGTTTTTCGCGATATCGAGTATATTAAAGGTGGTCATGAACGGCAGAAACTCGATGTTTATGTTCCCGCTGAGGCAAAAGAGAAGATGCCCCTCGTTGTCTGGATTCACGGAGGTGGCTGGCGAAACGGTGACAAACGGAGGTGCCCCGCGTTGTACCTGTTGGATAAAGGATATGTTGTTGCCAGTGTCAATTATCGGTTAAGTCAGGATGCCATCTTCCCTGCCCAGATTCAGGACTGCAAGGCCGCGATTCGGTATTTGAAATCGCACGCGTCCCGGTTTCATATCGACCCCACCAAAGTCGGAGCGTGGGGCTCTTCTGCGGGAGGGCATCTGGTTGCGCTGCTGGGAACATCGGGCGATGTCGCGGAATTCGAGCATCCGCAAGCCCCGCAAACAGAATTGACCAGCCGTGTCCAGGCTGTCTGCGACTATTACGGCCCGACCGATTTTGCCAAAATGAGTCAACAGACTACCATTGAAGGGCCTTTTGATCACGACTCTGCAGATTCCCCGGAATCAAAACTGATCGGCGGTGCGATTCAGGAGAATATCAAAAAAGCGAACGCAGCTTCCCCCATCACATACGTTTCCAAGGATGATCCTCCGTTTCTCATCGTTCATGGTGATAGCGACCCGCTCGTTCCGGTTGATCAGAGTAAAACGTTTCAACAGAAACTGGAGGAAACCGGAGTCGATTCGGAGTTGGTCATTGTCAAAGGTGGGGGGCACGGCCCGTTCAAATCACGGGAAATGCTGGAAAAGGTAAAACATTTTTTTGACAGGCATCTGAAGAATTAAATCGGGGAACTGTATTCGGGAAACTGTAATTGATGGAACGGGAGTCGATGGAACAGGGGGAATCAACTGCGCACCAGGAAGCGATATTGCTGATCGCACATGGGAGCCGACGTCAACAGGCCAATGACGACCTCATCCGCTTGTGTGAAATGATCAGCAACAGACACCCGGAACAGATTGTCGAACACGCCTTTCTCGAACTGGCAAAACCGACAATTCCGGAAGGAGCCGCCAGTTGCATCAGACGGGGAGCCAACAGGGTGATGATGTTCCCCTATTTTCTTTCCGCTGGTGTGCATGTTGCGGAGGATCTGCACAGATTCAAAAGAGAGTTCGAAGAAAAATGGCCGGATGCAACCTTTCTCATCTGTCCGCCCCTGGGCGGACATCGGTTGATCGTCGATATCGTTCTGGATCGAATTGATCAGGGAAAACAGGAAGGTGGCTGGAAGTGCGAATAGCCGGCGTTGATCCAACCGGCCCACGCGACCTATCAACCGGTTCATACAGCAGTTCGTGCAACAGGAAACGGTTTGTGCGATTCGTGCAACAGGAGCAGCCACCTGGAACGATTCCCCGGCGAACGGTTCCCCATGGCTGAGGAAAGGCCAGGCTGGCGAAACTACCGGGGTTTATTCAGCAAGGCACAATTCCGTATCGGATTCGCAATACTGCAGGCAGGTATCGATCAACTGTTCGGTATCGATCGGTTTGCTGATGTAATCATCACAACCGGCGACAATGCACTTCATGCGGTCGTCATCCATGGCGTTGGCCGTCAAGGCGACAACCGGCAATTCGTATCCCTGTTCTCGCAGGCTTCGTGTTGCACTGTAACCATCGAGTTCCGGCATTTGCATATCCATCAGGATCAGGTGGAAGTGTTGCGATCGCTCCTCAGCTTTGCCAACCTTATCAAGGGCAATTTTCCCGTTTTCCGCGATGACCACTTCCGCCCCGGCTTTTTCCAAATGATAGGAAATCAGCTTCTGATTTTCTTTTCCATCTTCCGCAACAAGGATCCGCTTTCCTTGCAATCGTTTGGCATTCTGGTTTGCCGGTGTTTCAGTGGACGTGGCGTTGATCTGCGCAACGCGTTCTGCGATCCGGCTTTCGTCCAGCATCTCGACACCATCAAGCGAGCCGGCTGAGACAGAAAGACTGAACGTACTTCCTTTTCCCTTTTGAGAAACGATTTCAATCCCGCCCCCAAGCATACTTGCCAGCGAACTGGTGATCCGCAAGCCCAAACCAATCCCGCCATATCGACGTGTCGAAGAGCCATCCGCCTGGTTAAACGGTTGATACGTTTCAATTTCTTCTTTCTGTTTCGGCGTCAATCCGATACCCGTATCGATAACATCGAAGGTCATCATATCGTTGAAATCGAAACTTTTGTGATACGAAACGGCGATCGTTACCGATCCCTGTTCCGTAAACTTGATCGCATTGTCGACCAGATTCCTTAATGCCTGTCCAAGTCGTTGCGGATCCGAAATGATCTGGGCAGGGATGTCGCTGGTGTATTCAACTTTGAATTTGATCATGCGTTCTATCGCTTTTGAACGCAGGCTGTTACACGTCTCTTCTACTATTTGAATGGGATCCATTACAGTTGGAGCCATTATCATTTTTCCGCTGTCAATCTTCGATGCATCCAGAACGTCGTTGATGACCGCAAGAAGCTGCTGCCCGCTTTTCTTGATCGATTCAATTGCATCGGCGGCTCGAATGACGTCCGAACTGAATTCGGTATCGCTTCCCAATAATTCGGTAAAGCCGAGAATTGTCGTCATCGGGTTACGGATTTCGTGGCTGATGTTGGCCAGGAATTCCGATCTTGTTCGGGCAGCCTGTTCCGCAGTTTTCCTTGCGCGACGCAACTCCTGCTCCATTTCCATCCTCTGCCACTCCGATTCGGCCCGCGAGCCGAGCAGTTTGAGGATCGTTGTGACATCGAGCGATTCATCGAAAGGGGTGCTGTCCACAATCGAAAGGATCGCTGTTGGTCGGCCATGACGATCATGCAGGCGTATCCCGGCGTAGCTGGCCGCCTGAAGCTGTTTCAGAAAATCAGAATCCGGAAAGACATCCTGAACTTTATTCTTCGTCACCCAGATACCGCGATTAGCCGCATGGGCACAGGCGGAACCTTTCAGCGGGTATTCATGCTGATCGATTGCTTTTTCATCTTTCCAACCTGCGATAACCTGAACCCAATCGCGGTTCTCTTTCTGGACAATTTGTGATATCGCCACATAACGGGAATCGAACACGGCGGAGATCGCCTGGCAATACTCGGTGAGCACTTCTTTGCGAGAACCGGTTGGAGTAAACGCATTCAGAACTTGCAGGGCAATTCCCTCTCTTTTTTGCTGATCGATTTTCTGGTGCATCCCGATAATCCGCAAGGCACTGTTTTGCGAATCGCGCGCAGCAGCGGCTCCTGTTGATCGAACCCATTGAAAGGAACGGTCTGCGTTTCTGAATCTGAGTTCGAGATCATAGGCCTGCCTGGAGTTGTCTCGAATTTCAGCAATCAGACGCTGAAACTCTTCACGATCCGCCGGGTGGATGCGGTCGACGAAATCCTGAAAAGTGATCACCTCTTTTTTCTCGTTCTTCACGCTGTCAGCAGTAGTGCAAAACGAGTCGCTTACGATGACGGACTCCGCCGGGATATCCCAATCCCAGTAGCTGACTTCGCCCGTGTGCAGCAAACGGCTCACTGGCTCCGGAATCTGTTCACTTACAATAGTATTCCAGAGAAATTGTTGCGCAGAGTGAGAGGAATTTGTCATCGAGGTCTCCATCCAAGCCTACTGAGTTACGTTTGAGCTTACGTTTGAGCTGACACCCATTCAGGGATGTTCACTCAACAATAGCTCTCGCATGCTACGTGATGAGACAACGAAACAAAAAAAATCCAAGATGAGGCTGATCCCTTACATTAAGGGCAACTCGTCATGCAAGTTAACAAGAAAGTAAGGTTTTTTGCGATAATGAAGGGAGGGATTTCCCTTCAGGTTCTCCCTGGTTATTTCTTTTTCCCGGTCAGAACTTCATCGGATTTCAGCGGAGAAGTCAGGGAAATGGTCGCCTTTTTCAAAGTGAATTTTCCACTTCTCAACGGGATGACCTGCATTCTGATTTTCGCATTTTCAGGCAGGATGGAAGTATCCGTTGTGGAAACCGTGATCTTTACGTTCTTTTCGAGCATCAGATAGGGGCCACGAGGCGCTTCTCTCAACGCAACCAGTTCGTAATCGGGATAATCTTCATCAGGCTGGTGTGCTACGATGGTTCCGGCAACAAGGTAGGAATTCGTACTTCGTCCGGCTTGCGCCGGGGCCTTTTGGATGCCGCCCCTTTTCGAGATTTTTTTTCCGGATAATGGTACAAAAATGGTCACATCAGAGAGGTAGATCCGCTTGTTCGTCATCACACCTTCCCCTTGAATATAGGCTCCTTTGGTAACGAACCCTTTATCGCCCGGGGCAAGAATTTGAAAATCAACTTTCGGTGTCAATGAAATCTCGTATTCACCGCCCTGGTCATCTTCGATCGTCATTTTGGTCAAACGACCTTTTTTGGTGATTTCCTTGACAACCCCTGTTTTCAGCTCAAGGTTACCTTGCGCGAACAGACAGGCAGAGGCCGTCAACTCCAGAATCAGCATTGCCGAAAACGCAGAGAGCAAATAACGATATTTCATTACTCGGTTCCTTTTCAGGAGTTAGGTCTATCGGGAAGACGTGCTCGCTCAACCGGTTCACTCCGTGAGTCGCTTTTGAGCTTTCATCAGGAGATTCGCTCAACACGACTCATGACTCATGACTCATGATATACACGACGCTCAACGCACCGCCCGGCCAGCCGTTTTGCACCATCCAGAGATCATTGAAACGGTTGCCGGACAGAACGACGAAGACCGGTAGCGTTTGATTCTCACGATGGACAGACCGCAGATGGGGTAAACAGCACGGCCAATCGGAAAGCGTTTTCTGTTCACAGAAAAACGTTTTCCGGGCGTGTCCGGTAAGAGCCATCCTAAACGCCCTGTTCCCCGGATTCAAGTTATATCCAGGGATTGAGGGGTTGGTGCAATGAGTGGTGAATCGCACGTTAAGCTGCTTGCAGTGCGACCCGGAGACAATGGTAGAGAGTTCAAGTCAGCATGCGACGCGCAGTTTTACTTCTTCGGCGTTAAGCGAAACGACGGCGATTCCAAGTTTGTTCGCCAATTCGATCACTTCGTCATTATCCAGAATAATCGTCTGGCCTGCTTCAACGGCCAAAACGCGTCCTCCTGCTTCGTGCATCGAACGGAGTGTTTGCACTCCGATTGTTGGGACGTCGAATCGGGGATCCTGTTGCGGTTTGGCCACTTTAACGACGGTGAACCCACCCCGTTTGCAGAGTTCGCCGGCTCGCAGGATGGCCTGGTCCGTTCCCTCGATCGCCTCGACGGCAATCACGGCGGTATCGTTGACAACGACAGTCTGACCAATATCGAGCCGACCGATCTCTTTCGCCATCTCCCAACCGAAGCAGATATCTTTCCACTGAGACGAGTTCGGTTTGCGTTGAGTTAAAAAGCCGTGTTGCACGAGTAACTCCGGACAAAAATCGAGGGCAGAGACAAAGTGAATACCGTCGCGTTCAAACTCACGAATGACCGCCAGCAGCAGAGTGTCGTCTTTTTTGTTCTCGCGGGTATATTGCACCCACATGTGGATGGTGCGCCAATCGGGCAGCAATCTCCAGATTCGCTTTGATTGGAACAGAACCGTTTTTTCAATTTTTCCGGCCATCACGATCTGGTCTATCTTCTGTCTTTTGAACCAGCGGATTGCCCGACCAATTTTCGCAAGCGGCACGGGAGCATACCGGTCGCAAAGTGAAGGCAAATCTTCATCGGCCATCCCGATAACACCCATCCCGCAAACTTTCAAACCGGCCTGACGGGCCGTTTCCGCAAAGACCATGGGAAACCGGCCGGCACCTGCAAGCAGCCCGACTCTGTTTCCACGCGGCTTCGCCGGAGGTTTTTCGAGATAATCTTTCAAAGGAATGATATCAGCCATTGTATATGGTTGTTAATGGTTGCAGATTTCCGCTTCATCGAGAAGCAGCAAGAAAAACCTGGCGGGGGTTCACGCGGCTTCTTTCTGGTTCTGTTCTCCGGCAATCTGTTTTTCCATGGCGGTGACCTGTTTCTGCAGTTTCCGGACGGTCTGTCGCAAGTCCGGAAGTTTTATTTGAGACATCCAGATTCTTTTCTGTTCATCCAGTGGCATCGCCGGGATGCCTCCCAGAATGGAATCATCTTCAATATCCCGAAATACTCCCGTCTTGGCGAGAAGGGAACTGTTCTTCCCGACATTAATATGATCGGCAATCCCGACATGGCC
Organism: Planctomycetaceae bacterium; assembly: GCA_027000105.1. Classification (GTDB taxonomy): domain Bacteria; phylum Planctomycetota; class Planctomycetia; order Planctomycetales; family Planctomycetaceae; genus Rubinisphaera. The sequence continues at coordinate 15,525 of JALTOP010000487.1, forward strand.
GCCAAATCGACAGTTTTCGCCCGTGGTGACCGAACCGGCCAATCCCACTTGCGAGACGAGAATGTTATTCGGCCCGATATCACAGTTGTGGCCGATCATGACCTGATTATCGATTTTTGTGCCCCGGCGGATGACCGTGTTATCAATCATGCCGCGATCAATCGTCGTACAGGCACCGATTTCGACGTCGTCTTCGATGACGACAATTCCATAATGCTGTATTTTCTGATAAGCCCCCTGTGAAAATCGGTATCCGAAGCCATCCGCTCCGATGACTGCTCCGGCGTGAATGATGACCCGATCACCGATCTGGCAGCCGCCGTAAATAACAGCATTCGGATGCACGATCACGTTGTTTCCGAGCACGACTCCCGGAGCGAGGGAAACACCGCCGTGGATTTCGCAGTTGTCTCCAATCTTGCACCCTGCCGCAATGCGCGCATGAGCCCCCACACTGACGCCCTCGCCAAGAGTGGCAGATTCATCGATTACCGCGGTCGGCTCGATCCCCGAAACATGGTAGTCGTGATGTTTGCGAAATCGCGCCAGCAACTCGAAAATGGCGGCGGAGGGGTCTTGAACCTCAATAAAGCTCTTGATTTCCGAGGTGAGGCCGCTGATATCGCACTGTTCAGGAATCAGAACGATACTGGCTGCGGCTCCTTCCAACTCTTTCACATTGCGGCGATCAGAAAGAAAACTGATCTTGCCCTCACGAGATCGACTCAAAGAGCAAACATCATCCACACTCGTGCTTCTGTCTCCGTGGAGCGTCCCTGAAAGAAATTCAGCAATCTCACCGGCTGTTAATTTCATAAAGCCCATCCTAGACCAGTCGTTTTCATGAAAACTACCTTGCCTTCCTGGCAAGAGGCGGATATTTAACAGGTTATGGCGTTTTGATGCAAGATCGCTTTATGAGGCATGCTACTTTGAACAGTATCCCCGTTCTGAAAACGACTCCTCAGCGCGAAAATGCGGGCTACTATTGTAATTTTTACAACCAGGAGGGATTGGCAGTTCGATGAGTATTGATCTCTCGGAGGTTGTGCTGATTATCCCAGCTTTGAATGAGCAGGAGTCGTTGCCGTTGGTACTTGGAGCATTACCGAAGGTGGGGCGAGTTGTTGTTGTCGATAACGCATCCGATGACGAAACGGCGACAATAGCTGCAACTCACGGAGCAGACGTTGTTTACGAACAGCAAAGAGGGTACGGAGCAGCCTGTTTAGCTGGCCTGGCTTATGTCGAGGAAATGATCCCGGCGTGTCGAATCATCGCTTTTTTGGATGCGGATTTCAGTGACGATCCCGGAAAACTAATCGATTTGGTACGGCCCATTCAGGAAGATCGAGCCGATTTCGTCCTCGGTTCCCGCTTGGCGGGCGAACTTGAACCGGGCGCGATGCCCCCGCAGGCGCGTTTCGGCAATCATCTGGCGACTTTTTTGATCTGGCTGTTACTGAGGCGAAAGTATACGGATTTAGGGCCTTTTCGCGCTATCCGCCGGGATGCGCTTCAACTACTCAAAATGCAAGACCGCAACTTTGGCTGGACGGTTGAAATGCAGATCAAGGCGATCGAATATCGGTTGAGAATTCTGGAAATTCCGGTTCCTTATCGAGTTCGTATCGGCACCAGTAAAATCAGCGGAACGGTCAAGGGGACAATTCTGGCCGGTTACAAAATTTTACTGCTCATCGCCATTTACGGTATTCCCGCCTGTTTTCGTCGATTAACCCGACGACAGGATAATGGACGCCAGTCGTGAACAGCACCCCTGAACAACAGCAAAATTGAACGCCGGTAAAATTGGATACTGGCAAAATTGGACAACTGGAAGCCAGTAAGGATGTCAATATTCTTTCGGACGCCTTTGCACCATTACTTCCACTACTTTTGCTTCTCCCTTTGCTTCTGCTGTACTTCTGCCGCATTCCTGCTTCAATGTGAACCTGCGCAAATTGCGGACTGTTAAACTGCGACACCAGCGAAGAAAGGGGGGTTTTTCTGTCGGTTTCCATCCGTTGATTGTTTCTTGGAAAGCAATTTCGTAAAGTGGCGTCAGAGGGTTCGCGGATGGCGGACTATTGAGGATAATTGGCGTAGCAAGAGGGTGTAGCGGGAACCATGCAGCAGAACGAACAAAAAACTGTCAAAAAAAGCAGACGCTTGAATTTTGACAAACTGAGCAAAACGTGGTTCAACCTCGTGCATCAGAATAATCTGGTGTACAACACCTGTTGGGAAGATCCGCGGCTGGATCATGTCGCACTCGAACTGACACCTGATGATACCGTGATGGTCATCACATCAGCCGGTTGCAATGCACTCGATTACGCAATAAAAGAGCCGAAACATGTACACGCAGTTGATGTCAACTCCCGCCAGAATGCTTTACTGGAATTGAAACTGGCAGGGATACGGGAGCTCGATTTCGAACAGTTCTTCCAGATGTTCGGCGAAGGTCATCTGCCCAACTTCAAAAATATCTACAAGGAAAAAATTGCCCGGCATCTTTCACATTCTGCCCGTTCATATTGGGACAAGCGGTCAAAAATGTTTTCGGGACGCGGATTACGGCCCAGTTTTTATTACTACGGGTCATCAGGAACCTTCGCAAGATTGATCAAATTCTATGTTGATCGTATCAAAAAACTTCGCCCGGCGGTGGATGAACTACTGGCGGCCAAAACAGTTGAAGAACAGAAGGAAGTTTACGACCGCTATAACCTGGGCGAAACCTTGTGGACACCATTTTTGAAATTCGCGATGCGGCGGGATATGACGTTGGCAATGCTGGGGGTGCCTCGCGCACAACGGCGTCAACTGGATCGTGGTTATCCGGGCGGAATCCTGCAGTTCATTGTCGATTCCCTCGAAACGGTTTTCACGAGACTGCCCCTGCAGGACAACTACTTCTGGCATGTCTATCTCACCGGAAAATATCGCAAGGATTGCTGTCCGGAATATCTCAAGGAAGAAAATTTCGAGAAACTCAAAGGGGGCTTGATTGACCGCATCAGCACTCACACCAACACCATTCTCGGATTCCTGCGGGAAAATAAAGAGGTTGAAATTTCTCGCTATGTTCTGCTGGACCACATGGATTGGCTCGCTGATGTGCGGAAAGATATTCTGGCCGAAGAATGGCAGGAGATGCTCAACCGGGCTGCTCCGAATGCCCGTTTTCTGTGGCGAAGTGCGGGGCTGGAAGTCGATTTTGTTGATCCGATTGAAGTGACCTATCAGGGAGTTGATTGCAAACTGGGAGACATTCTCCAGTATCAAACAGAACTGGCCAAAGAGTTGCACCCGGTCGATCGCGTTCACACTTACGGCTGTTTTTACATCGCGCATCTGCAAAACAACGCCCCATCAGAAACAACTCAGGATACACAACTCGAAACGGTTGAATCGTAATAGTAGTAATAGTAGTAAAACGGGATGCGTCATGACGCGTCTTGAACACGTAAAACAAATACGCAAAATCTGCATGCACCCACTCAGTGCGTTGCAATGTGCCCTGTAATCACAATACGACGGCCTTTTATAGGTTCTTCTTGACATGTCTATCGTTCAGTCCGCCCGCTCAAACATTCGCGTCCTTTGGCATCTTCTTGTGAATCGGGTACGGGGGCAAACGCATCAGGAACGGTTGGAAAGTTTCTACAAGGGACAGGCGGGCGATTACGATGGTTTTCGCAAGCGGTTGCTGCACGGTCGTGAGGAGATGCTGGAATCGATTGTCTTTCCTGATGAGGGCGTCTGGGTCGATTTGGGAGCGGGAACGGGAGCCAACGCCGAGCATGCCGCGGATTCGATCAAGAGACTCAAACGGGTCTATCAGGTCGATCTGTGTCAGCCGTTATTGGACATGGCCGGCAAGCGGGTCGAGCACCATCATTGGGATAATGTTGTTCCCGTTCATGCCGATGCGACAAAATTCACGCCAGAGGAAGGAACGGCTGATGTCGTCACCTTTTCGTATTCCCTGACCATGATTCCCGACTGGTTCGCGGCGATAGAAAATGCGTACCGCATCCTCAAACCGGGCGGCGTGATCGGGGTTGTCGATTTTTATGTCGCTCGAAAATACCCGGCGGAAGGGATGCGCAAACACCCCTGGAGTACGCGGACGTTCTGGACAACCTGGTTCGCGATGGATAATGTTTTTTTAAGTAGCGATCATCTTCCATTTTTGCTCAGCAAATTTGAACCGATCCGTCTGGAAGAACGCCGGGGCAAGGTTCCGTTCATGCCCCTGATTCGCGCACCGCATTACATTTTTCTGGGACGTAAACCGGAAGAATGATAGAAACGAGTGGCTTGATTCCGGGAATGACACTTGCTTCAATGGGGGCGGGGTGCTGAAAGCGCGGAAGGCAAATCGTTCATTGTTAGTTCGACTTTCGCACTTTTTGTTGGCAAAGAGAATTCTGATGAAAAGAGAGCCAGAGCCTGGTATCCTCGAGTCATTCAATCACAAACCTTCAAGGAGGAGGATGGCTCTCATGGATGTTGTTGGCTCTTTCGCCGCGATTTTGCAAGTCTTTGCCGGGGCGATGAATGCTCCAACTGCTCAAACATTTTAAACTCTCGTCACCGGTTGGCTGCTTGCTCGGCGACGCACGATTCCGGGAATGGTACGAGCCAGCGGATCAGATCGGCATCACGCCGCCTTTCACCGTCTGTTTGCAACAGACGCAGGGCCCGCTGTGCGGCCCCTGTTGTCACCATATCGCTATTATAGCTATGTAAAGTTATTTTCTTGCACACCGTATGGTGGGGCATTCCCATGCCTGCATAACAGAGAAGCGATTATCAATCCGACTGGCGGGGTGCCTTTGTTTATGTTTTACGCCACGACTCTGCGAGACGTGTTTATTATAGCTATAGTGCCGGGGTGGCCAATACCGGACGGCTGGCGCCGTTCCGCTTGCAATATCTGACCGTTGCGAGAAAATAAATTCACGCAAAGAAAAGGAAAAGAGAGAGGAATGCTGAATATTCCAAAGTGGTTTTGTTCGTTCTTGTGAATCTCATCTGCTTTAGGACTCAATACGGAAAACTTCCGGTGGCTTGGCGTGATACTTCTCCATGCTCTCCGTGTCTCTGTGGTGCATTTGATTTTACTGTTTGATTCCAGTCGTGGGGCAGGCTCCTGCCTGGCTGTTTGGAGCTCAATCTGAAACCCCCTCGGCGTCTTGGTGGCTTGGCATGAAAACTTCCTCTGTATTACTAACGGTAAAAGTTTGCAAACGGCTCGCAAATTTTAGAAAAATATCAGCTTGGTGAGCTGACGTCTGCGAGCGGTCAAATCGCTCAGTTTCTGCTGGGCCTTCGACAAAACCGGCGTGAGGCGAGGTTTTATCATTTCAGCGAACCGGGCGATCTTCGGGCATCGATCTGATCGGTTATGGCGAGCTTGCTGTGAGTTCTGGCGAAGTCTCGAATTTGTCCGGGATTGACGACAGCGACGACGAAACCGCGCTGTTGCAACTGATCGACGAGTTCCCGTTCGAGCCTTCCGGTCTTGCATGACCGGTATCAAGGGCTTGGTTTTCTAATCAAACGAGCGAAGAAAAGAGAGTTCATGCAAGATAGAAGGGTTGGTCGTACAGGCTGCCCTCATATTGATTCTTGTGCGACCCCATGTGGAGTCTCGTGCGAACAATTAACAATTGTTCGGGAATTCTGTATCCGGGAATTTCTGTCGGCTTTCGGATGATAAATTGAATCCTGCTTTGAATCTTTCCCCTGATTTGCGACAATAGGTTGATGAACCAGCAGCAGACGACATTACTGGAAACGATCGGGGAGAATCTTCGGTCTGTGAAGCAGAAAATGCGGGAGGCGGCCGCCCGATCAGGATTGCACACGGAACAGCCGAAGTTGGTGGCTGTCACCAAATATGCCCGTGAGGAATGGATCGAAACGCTATATGAACTGGGACAGCGAGACTTCGGAGAAAACCGTCCACAGCAACTCGCTCAGCGATTCGAGCGGTACACGCAGCATCGAAGCTGGAACGATGTCAACTGGCATTTGATCGGTCAGTTGCAGCGCAACAAGGTTAAACTGGTTCTCGGGAAAACGGCGTGTATTCATTCGATTGCTTCCTTTCGGCTGCTGGAAAAAGTAGAACATCTCTCGGCGGAAATGGGGGCTCCAATCCGTCTTTTGCTTCAGGTCAACATTTCCGGCGAACAGAGCAAGCAGGGCTTTCATGCGGAAGAATTGCTTCGGAATCCTGCACGGCTCGCTTCAACCCCCTCTCTTTCAATTTGCGGGTTGATGACGATGGCTCCCCGAAGTGAGGATGAAGAACCTGTCCGGAAAACTTTTCGGGGGCTCAGGGAATTGCGAGACCGATTGCAACCACTTGTTCCCCAGGGAACGGTTCTCGACGAATTGTCGATGGGAATGAGTGGAGATTTTGAAATCGCGATTGAAGAAGGGGCAACTATTGTTCGTATCGGTTCGAGATTATTTCAAAATTGCCCGGCGGACTCTCCCTGATGATGAAATTCGCTATTTTGACAGTCGGAAGTAATTTGAAAAACATCTTTCAATTCCCCCATTATTGGTTTTCGTCGCTTTTATTGTCTTGTTAGAATTTGGCTTGGGAATCGGTTGCCCGATAGTAGTCGCTGAGTCATGCCTGAGGAGGTAATACCCGACGGGGACTGTCGCGCAATATCAGAGAGAACCTGTGTTTGAATATTCCATGGAGAGGACTTTGGCCCTCCCTTACCTGTTTCCGTTCCGTTTAGCACGAATCAGATTTTGAAGACTTATGAGTTTGGAAGAAAACGTCACACCAGGCAGTTCCCCCGATTCAGATCATCCCGTCGAAAAAATGGAGGCTGCACCGCCAGAGGCCGCAGTGCCAGGTTCTTCTGACAACTCTGCGGAAAAACCTGTAGAGAAAAAAGCGGGAGAATCGGAGCAGACCGAATCGGTTCAATCTGAAGTGGCGGCTGAAGCTGTGAGTTCAACCGAAAATCCATCCGCAGAAACCACAGAACCCGGGAAAGATACCCCGGCGACACCTCCAGCGTCTCAGCCTGATCCTGCACAAACAGAGACTGGCCAGACCGAGGCGACTGACCAAACCGAGGCGAAGCCGTCAGAGACAGAGCCTTCTGATTCACCTGCTGGTGACGTGGTTACCGCTGGTGAAGTCGAAGCCACTGTGTCAACAGCATCGAGTCCAGGTGCAACATCGCCCCCTGCCGCAGCCTCTTCACAAAATGTGGAGCAGAGCGGGCAGGCCGATTCTGAAAAGAAGGACGCCTCGACACCTCCGAGAGTCACTCTCAATCCGGTTGGTGCGGATCAGGCAAAGGCGGTGCCTTCGATCAGTTCGAGCAAACAGAGCCCGGAGAAGGCTGATTCAGATGGTGCCGATGCGGCGAAACCCGTCCAGGATGCAGGCACGCAGGCGAAGTC
>JALTOP010000487.1:22989-34638 GCA_027000105.1 Planctomycetaceae bacterium
GACTGAAACTGAAGACGTTTCCGCTCAACAGGTGCCCGTTCATGAACCGGTCGAAATTCCTGGCACGGAGCAACTTGATTCGGATTTGGAAGCCCAGCTTGAAGCTGCGATGCAGGGAACGGAAGCTGGCCATGCTATCGAAGGGGCTGAATCGGCAGATGTTACCCAACCGGCGACTGTCAATATGCCCAAGGACGATGCGGAACTCGAACCAGGCATGAAGCTGAAAGGGAAAGTTGATGCGGTGGATGAGGAAAATATCGTTGTCGATATCGGTTATCGAATCTCCGGTATCCTGAATAAACGGAATCTCGAAGGTGTTGAAGTTCCCGCTGTTGGAGAGACGATCGATGTTATTGTTGGCTCTGTCGACCAGGAAGAGGGCCTTGTTCATCTGACGATGCCCAAAGCGATTCACCGTGCGGGAGGCGATTGGAACGCGATTGCGGTGGGGCAGGTTGTCGAATGTACGGTGGAGAAAACGAACAAGGGAGGCCTTTCCGTCATGGTTTCCCAACTGCGTGGCTTTATGCCTGCCGGTCAGGTCGATCTCCACTTTGTTGGCGATCTCGAACCGTATGTCGGGCAAAAAATGACCGCCAAGGTTATCGATGTCGACCCGAAGAAGAAAAATCTGGTCGTCAGCCGTAAAGCGATTCTGCAGGAAGAACGTGAACAGCAGGCAGCGGCCATTTGGGAAAACCTGACTGAGGGCGAAAGGCGAACCGGCACGGTTAAAACAATAAAAGATTACGGTGCTTTCGTCGATATCGGTGGCGTCGATGGTCTGCTGCATGTACGGGAGATGGGCTGGACGCGCGTCGGGCATCCCTCGGATGTCCTCAAGCAGGGACAGCAGATCGAAGTCAAAGTATTGAAAATTGATCGCGAAAACAAAAAGATCAGTCTGGGAATGAAGCAACTGCTCGACAATCCCTGGGATTACGCGGAGCAGAAGTTTCCCAAAAACACGGTTGTCACTGGAGTCGTGAAAAAAATTACCGACTTTGGCGCGTTTGTGGAAATTGAAGAAGGGCTCGAAGGGCTGATCCATATCAGCGAACTTGATTTTCGCAGAGTGAACAAGGTCAGTGATGTTCTCAAGGAAGGGGAGGAAGTGGAAGCCCAGGTTCTTGAAATCAACAAGAACAAGCAGCGGATTTCACTTTCCATTAAAGCACTGAAGCCGAAGCCACAACTCTCTCCCGAAAAAATTGCCCAGCGGGAAGCGGAAGCAGCCGAGCAGAAAAAACGGCGTGAAGAGGCGGAAAAACGGCGAATGACCCTCAAAGGTGGCAACACCAGCGATCAGGGAGGCGGTCTGTTTGGGAATCCTGGTGATTTCAGCAACTGATACCATTTATCGATAAAGTTTTTGAAATGCCCAAACGGAAGCCCGCTCCCCGTTCTACCGGGGGAGCAAGAACGAAAAAAAAGACGACGCCCAAACTTCCGGCCGTCCCCGCTTTTACGGAAACTGAACAGGAGCGGACGCGCCGGGTACGGAACATACTGCGAATTCTGAAGAAGAAGTACCCTGTTGTCGAATGTGCGCTGCAGCATAAAAACGCTTATGAGCTGCTGGTTGCGACCATTCTCTCGGCTCAATGCACCGATGAACGGGTCAATCGTGTCACGCCGGTTCTGTTTGAAAAATATCCTGGCCCGGCGGAGCTTGCTGCCGCTAAACAGGCGTCTGTAGAGAAAATCATCCACTCCCTCGGATTTTTCCGAGCCAAGGCGACGAGCCTGATCGGGATGGCGAAAGCTCTGGTGGAGTTGCATCATGGTGAAGTTCCGGATTCCCTCGATGAACTGGTCAAGCTCCCCGGTGTCGGAAGAAAAACCGCCAATGTTGTTTTGGGAACCTGGTTTGGAATACCGACCGGCATTGTAGTCGATACGCATGTTCGCAGAATCAGCCGACTGCTTGGCTTGACGGAAAGTAAACAGCCCGAAAAAATCGAACAGGATTTGATGGCCATCATCCCCAAAAAACAGTGGATCGATTTTTCCCATCGTCTCATCTTCCTGGGACGCGAGATTTGCATCGCACGCAAGCCACGCTGTCCCGATTGTCCGTTGTTGAAGTATTGCCCCCGTGTGGGCTTACCTGCAGAATGACATCTGTTTTATTGTTATTTTTCCGTTATTTTTCTCTCCGGGAATGCGAATGAGTACCGTATTGCAATCAGCACTTCGAGAAGTGGCTGGCGGTGGAACATTGACCCAAAACAGGATGCACGATCTCGTCTGCGAAATGATGGACGGAGCGGGTGATCCCGTTCAGATCGCTGGTCTGCTTTGCATGATGGCTTTGCGGGGTGAGACCATCGACGAAATAGCAGGTGCGGCCGCTGCGATGCGCTCACGATGCACGCCCATTCGTCAACGGGGAGATGGTTTGCTCGATACCTGTGGTACCGGTGGCGATGGTCTGCACACGTTCAACATTTCTACCGCCACGGCGATTGTCTGTGCGGCTTCCGGGGTGAAAGTCGCCAAGCATGGGAATCGTTCGGTTTCCAGCACGAGCGGTTCTGCGGATGTCCTTGAAAAACTGGGAGTCAAAATCGATCTTTCCCCCGAACAGGTTGATCGTTGCATCGATCGTGTGGGAATCGGGTTCTGTTTCGCACCGTTATTGCATCAGGCGATGAAACACCTTGCCCCTGTGCGCAAGGCATTGGGAGTGCGAACCATTTTCAACTTGTTGGGGCCTTTGACAAACCCGGCCCATGCGGAGTTCCAGTTGATCGGGACGATTCGAAACACGTTTGCAGAAAAACTGGCTCATGCATTGGTGAGACTTGGCACAGCCCGCACAGCCGTCGTCTGCGGAAATGATGAAATAGATGAAGTCAGTCTTTGGGGAACAACACAGGTTTTTCTGGTTGAGGATAATCAGGTCTCGTCACAACAGTGGACTGCGGAAGATTTTGGCTTGAGCCCCGTTCCTCTCGATTCCTTGCAAGTGGAGACCGTTGAGCAAAGCGCGGAGATGATTCGTAACATTCTGGAGGGGAAACAGGGGCCGGGGCGCGATATTGTTTTGGCAAATGCAGCCGCCGGGTTGTGGATCACCGGTCAATCGGGGAACCTGAAGGAAGCCGTGCAGGTTGCGGCAGAAAGTATCGATTCAAAAGCGGCGTTAAACACGCTCCAGTCGCTCGAAAGTTTCTCCGGTTGATGCTTTCTCGAATCATTTTGGCAACATTTTCCGGTTCATTTGCTCTGTGAATTGGATCTGACTGGCCTCTCGTCAGGATGATACGTAATGCAATAAATCAGAAGGGCACAACCTTTCCGTCCAATCCGTCCAACAAGTTCAATAAAGCGCCATACAGAATGCCCCTGTCCAACGAAAAGGATCAGATGAGAGCAGTTTCAATGCCAAACAGTGTTGTGGAGATAAATTTTACAATTTTGGAACCGTTTCCGTCTTTTTCCCCTAAATGTTCTCATTTTAACGGCTTACGAATGACGAAGAATTGATGTGTGGAGCTTCGTTTCAAGTTTTTTTCGACAGGGGTAGCAAGATTCGCAGAGTTTGTTATATGATACCGCCTCGACGATGAAATGCGGGCGGGGAGAGGTTTATCCCGCCTGACTCAGACGATTTTTCTCGACGGGCAAGGAGGCCGCCGTGACTTTTAATGATATCAGTGATTCAGCTTCTTCGTTGCAAATTCGTTGGCTCATCCGACGTGACATGCCGGAAGTGCTGGCGATCGAGCAGGAAAGTTTCGAGCATGCCTGGAGTGAGGAAGAGTTCCTCTGCATCCTCAGGCAGCAAAACTGTATCGGGATGGTTGCAGAAATTGATCATGAGATTGTCGGATTCATGATCTACGAATTGCACAAGTCGAATCTGCACGTGCTGAATTTCGCTGTCGCCAAACAGTACCGTCGCAGGGGCATTGGTACTCAGATGGTCGATCGGCTCATCGACAAACTCTCTCTTCAGCGTCGCAAGGAAATTCTGCTAGAGGTTCGTGAACGCAATTTGCCCGCTCAGATGTTCTTCAAACAACTCGACTTCATGGCTGTCACCGTTCTGCGCAACCATTACGATGATACCTGTGAAGATGCCTACATCATGAGGTACCAGTTGCAGAAAGCTCCGGCTCTTACGCTGTACTCACCCAAGAACCGTATCAGTGCGTTCTACGATGCACCGTATGATGCCGATGCCGCCTGAACCGGCGAAACTACCGAAGGAAAAACCCGGGTGGCTACCTTTGGGAAAGCGAAACGCCCAGGCGATCGGTTCGTCAGGAGTTCACGGCTTTTTTCTACTGACCCGGTATTCGTAAGCCGTCGGTTTGAAGCGGGAAGGATCCGGCTTCCATTTCTGGGCGTAAGCGATCACGCGTCCGCTGTTTGGGTCGATATCACCTGTTCGGGGGTCGAATTTGATTCCCGAAACAACGACCATTCCCAACGAAGGTGACTGCTGCACCGCACGGTCGTACTCCTGACTGGTCAGGACGAAGCTCTGGTCTCCATCTTCACCATGCGCGATTTTCACCAGGATCTGAAATTCCTGTTGACCTTGCTTGCAAACGACAGCATTCGCCAGTTGAGCCGGTTTTTCCAAAGTTTCCAGTCCCTGACCATTCAGAAACTTTTTGGCGATTTCGATCGCCTGATCTGATTCCATTTTGTCAATCAGCTCTGTCGTTGGAATTGGTTTGGCCGCGATTCGCTCCTGATGGGCCCCCTTCTCTTTTTCAATCTCCGTCATGACATCGTCTATGTTATCAGGTAACTTGAGTTCTCCCTGTTGATCCAGATCTTTGGCTTTATCCAATGCGGCTTGTGCTTCTTTTTGACGGTCGAGCATTGCCAACAGAATGGATCGTCGATACTGGATGACGGGATCCTTTCCATCCAACTCTAATGCCTGATCAATAGATTTCAGTGCCAGTTCCGGTTGGCCCGTATCGGTATAATAAGAAGCGATCCGCAAGTAAGGTGTTTTCATTCGCGGTGCCGCCAGGTTTGCCAGTTCCCAGTTATGCAAGGCCCGCAGGACATCTCCGGTTTCGAAGTAGGCATCCGCACGTGTCAGATACAGTTGGCCCATATCAATGTTCGTATCGGTATCCAATGCAATCACCCGATTGCTGTCTTCAATCGCCTGTTTGTAGTGTCCAGCCCGGAAGTTGGCTTCGCTCCGTTTGGCGATGGCTTCCCGGAATTCCGGATCCAACTCGATTGCCGCCGTGAACGATTCAATCGCCTTCTCGTTCTGATTCAGGTACAGATAGGCCATGCCCTGTTCAAAATGGAGATCGGCCAGGAAGGGATAATCGGGAAAACGCTTGATGACATCTTTGCGAATTTCGATCGCCTGTTCCCAGTCACCTCTTTGTTGTGCCAGAAACGCCCGGTGACTCCCGACCAGAGCGGTATCCGTATCGGCGGCACAACCTGCCAGAAAAATCGACAGTAAAACGAACAAGTAGCGGGTCACATTGCGATGTCTCATGTCTGTCCAACCAATCAGGATGCGATTGAAACGAAAATCTGTTCGAGGGTTTATCCTAACACCAAAGGTGAAGTGTAAAAGAACGACTGGGCTGAGCCTCAATCAGCAGAACCTCAATCGAAAACGGTATCGAGTGGTCCCTGAAAGCCAATCGGTTCGGGAGGGCTATTCAGTGAGTCCTGTTTCTGTCCATCAAAAAAGTGGGAGGGAACCTGCCTGTTCACACCCGGAAACTTGTCATTGTAAAAGAGCAGGGCTCGTTGCAGTTCGGATAGAACATCATTTCCGTCACAGGGAAGAATGAGAATTCTCTGGTAGTCTTCAAGCAACTCCTGTTCAAGCCATTGGGCCTGCGAACTTCGCAGCAGGGTTACGCTGGGGTAGAACTTCAAGGCCAGTGGGAGGATTGAACCTAGATAGTCCTGTACCTCCTGATCGGTGAAATTGCCCAGATTAGCGATAACGATACTGTCGGGCGATTGCTCGATGGCATCCTGAAGCTGATTCAGTGAACTGACGCAACTGAAAGGGACTCCCGTTTTTTGAATGATCGGGTCGAATTTTCGAAACAGTTTTGTATCGTAATCGAGCATGATCAGTCGGGAAATCGCCGGTAGAACACGACTGGGTGTTTCTTCAGCGGTTTGCTCCTGTTCAAAATCTGGAGGTGAGCCATCAACCACCAGTACATATCGATCAGTTGGATCGAACGTTTTTTTTAACGCAGCCGCTGTTATCGAATGAGCTGAAGAACTCGACACTTCGATCATTTTCTGTTCGGAGCTGAAGAGCAGGTTCCGGAAATAGCGTAAAAACGCTCGAACCTGTTCCGGCTCGTAAAAACTGAGATAGCCGAACATCATGCAGGTGGCGAAAGTCCACATCCCGAGCATCAAACCGATGCCGAAGTGCATCCCCGCACCGAGAAGCAGCATCCAGTTTTTTGTCAGCGGTCGCCAAACGAGAAAAGAGAAAGAAACTTCCCAGGCAATCGTCAGGTGGGTCAGGAACTCTGTAAACCAGGGGTAATAGGCCAGCCAGGTCATGTCGAGTGTCTGATATTCTGCAATGGCCAGGCCCCGCCACATCGCACTGCCATCCCACCAGGATTCACCAAACAGCTTTCCCAGTCCGGCGGCCATGTAAATGACACAGTAATGAAATTGCATCAGTCGCGTTGCAATATTCGTCGCAACGGTTTTGGTGGAGCCGTGCGAAATTTGCCAGACTCCTTCTCCGGAACGAATTTTACTTTTGGCAATTCGATATCTTTTGATCAGCCGGTCGATTGAAAGATATTCGCCGCTATTACCAATGCACAGATACAGCGTCAGAATTGTGACAATCTGATCCAGTCCGTAATTGGCGAAGCGGGCGCGATAAGAGTATGAAATCAGAATGATCAGACTCAAAATCGAACTGACTCGCGTGAAAAGTCCGATCATGAAGCAGAACGTAACGCCCAGACACAGGTAATGAACCTCGTGCATCCACTGTTCCGGCACCCACGTCCAAAAAGAGAGCGCGTAAGGCCCTTCCACATTCTTGAAATGATCCTGAATCATCGCTGCCGAGTTGAACGAGTGTGGCGCAAAGAAAGCCTCCAACTCGATTCCCCACACCAAAATGGTGTAAAAGGTCATCCAGCCGACCAGGCAACGAATGACACAGAGCGCATAGGGATCACGTGGCGTGAACCAGAATCTGTTCCATGCTTCAGCTACTTCGTTGCAGTAGCCACGGAATTCACCGAAGAGGTGGCTGATAAGTCGGCCCATGTGAACGTTCCTAAAGGTATTTCCTGATACAGGTCTTCATCAAACAGGCTCCCTCCAGCAATAATTCGTTCCCTCATTGCGATATCATGTCTGACAAGTGACAGGGTTACACGCTCTGCCCCATGACTTTTGCAGACCTGATACGCAAAATCGCGCGCCATTCTTTCACGTCGTTCCCCCTCCATGGCGGCCAGATTTTCAGAAAGCATCAAATGCCGATGATACAACAGGCGAGGCCAAATCCCTCGATGCGGAAACAGCCCCCGTTCTGTCTTCCCGTCCTTGTAGGTAACGACATAATGAACGGTATGCGCCCCTTCCGGGTTGGGGGCAAAATAGTGGAACCCGTTATTCTGGTACAGCAGTTGCACGTAGGGCGCAGTAAAGTCCCAAAGAGACTGTTCCAATTCAGAAGATGGCGATACAGAAAGCGGTGCGGCACAAATCGCAACCAGATGAAACATGATCGCCAGATTGAGCGCGTAAAACCCGATTCGTTTCAAAAGACCTCTTTCAGATGCCGTTGAATCCGCTGTCCCGGAACGCATTGGAGTAATACCAGATTTGTTCATCGCAATAAATCCTGGAAGATTGGGGCCTGATATCAAAACAGAACCAATACAACCTTTATGTCCAATTTAGTTGCAAAAAAGTAAGGAGAGAGATCGTCATGCATCCTCCCTCCTTACGCATCTCATTTTATAAATGGTATCGTCCCAATACCAGCGTCAATCCGTCGAACAGGAACCAGCAGGCCCGACCTTAATGAGCCGCGACAACACTTCCCATTGAAGGATCAACAAAAACCAGGGCTCCGTTCTGTTCGATGAATGTTAACGAGTAACTTTCACCTGCCCGGATAATCTGCCTCTGTTCTGTAGCAACTGTTTTGCCGTCTCGAACAACTTCTACACGTACCGTATAGGCATATGCTTTGTCCGTAGGCAATTTTGGAGAGATAAACTGACGCGTACTTCCTGTCAATTTCATCCGTTGATTGTTCAGGAAGACGACAGCGTCTGCGGGCACCTGAATGGTCATGCGCGCCTGGCCATCCTTCTTTTGGGGAGCTGGCGCAGGAGTCGGTTTAGGTGCATCCGCTTTAGGGGCTGGTGCTTTCAACGCAGGAGCCTGGGAGGCTCCCCGAGGATGAACAACAGCTGGAGACTGATGAATAATCACGCCTCCCGATGAACCACTTGAACCGAATGAGCCATAACTGTATCCACCGCTGGAGCCGTAAGACCCATAACTGTAACCGCCACTGGAACCAAACGATCCGCCACTTGACCCGCCACTGGAACCGTAGCTTCCTGAACTGTGGTAATATCCTCCACTTGAGCCATGAGAACCGCGTCTGAGAGCGCGCCGACGGAACAAGCCGCCTCGACTGCCGTAACTTCCGGAGCTACCACCACTGCTTCCGTAGCTACCGTAACTGCCGGAGCTTCCGCCGCTACTGCCGTAGCTACCGTAACTTCCAGAACTCCCACCGCTGCTTCCATAACTTCCAGAACTACCTGAACTACCGCCGCTGCTTCCATAGCTGCCGAAGCTTCCGCGATACCTCCGACCAGCTTCCGTCGAAGTTGTCGCAGCGGCCAAAAATGCGAGAGCCGTCAGCAATGTCAAAACTCCCACACCTCTTCCTGGCAAAACCATTTTCTGATCTCCTTTTCCTAAAAATTCGCACGACATCAAAACGCCTCGCTATGATCGGAGGACTTTTCCAAATTACCCGATGCCTTAAACCAAACCCTCTATGTTTACCATGTTTACTATTAAGGCTAATCGCTAATTGTTTCGCCGACGGCAAACATACCAAATGTGACACTAAACGCAATGGTAAACTGGTGGAACACGGTCGATTAGGGTGGATTTTTTATCTCGAAAGTATAGGAAAGATACGCTGAGGGGTTGTGTTCGCATGTTCCGGTTGGTTGCAGCAGTCTTTTCACCATTGGTAAAGCAGGAGCGGTATGAAACAAGCAGAAGTGATATGAAACAGGCGGTATGAATGAATTGTCTATCCTGGCCGTTTGCTTCAGGCCCGGTAGCTTCCGCTTCTCGCCTTGTTGCTGCTTTTTTTGTCGCCTGGCTGAATGCCTCACGCTTCCCTTTCTTCGTCGCGAAAAGGTGCTATTTCTCATTGGTGTTTGCGGTGGTCACCGAAAAGTAAATGGCTGTTGTCACCAGTGCGATATGGAGAAAAATGATGGTCCAGTAGACCGTGCGATATCCCTTTTTTTCTGTCTTGTGTCGAAAGAACTGCTGAGCAAAGTGGGCACCGGGCCAGCCTCCCAGCAATTCCAGGGTGTGCAGCCATTTTTCAGGTATGCGTCGTTTCTCCCGCCGCGCCTGAAACTTGTCGTATCCGTTGAGTAAAAATGAGATCAGCGAGCAGACCAGAACCGAGGCCCCATAAAGTCCGGCCTGCCAAAAGGGAATCCAACGAGTCCAGTATCCCAGAACGAGCACGATCGCGGCAATCAGCCAGGCCAAAGAAATTCGGTAGAGCCAGTCGTTCATTTTTTTACCTGGAGGTTTTCGTTTGCTGTTTCACCATTGATTACGGTTTCGCCATTGAAGTAGATGTCACCATCAATTTCACGGATCGATGTTTCCCGGAAATGGACAGCGTCCTTCATCTCCGGGATACCGATTCCTGCTATCGGGCCGGGTGAAACTGCTCCGCCGATGATTTTGGGGGCGATGAAAACATGCACTTCATCGATCAGGCACGAGTCAAAAAAAGAACCGAGGACTTTCGATCCACCTTCCACCAGAAGATTGGTCATGCTGCGCGAACCGAGTTCTTTCAGAAGATATTTCAGATCCGGACGGTTGTGGGAATCGGCTGGGCAACGGATAATTTCCACACCTCTGCGCTGTAGTTCTCCGCATTTTTCATCTGACGAATTTTCGAGACAGGCGATAATCAGGGGAACTTCCGAAGCCGATTGAACCAATCTTGAGTTGAGCGAAATCGAGGCGTTGGAATCGAGGATGATTCTCGATGCGGTTCGTTGACCGGGCGGACGCGTCGTGAGCAACGGATCGTCTGCGCGAACTGTTCCCGCACCGACAAGAATGGCGTCCATCCAGCCGCGCAGTTGGTGCACAATTTTTCGAGACGTTTCGCTGGAAATCCAGCGGGAGGAACCGGTGTGACTGGCGATCCGCCCGTCAAGTGTCATTGCCCATTTGGCATGAACGTAAGGTCTGCCTGTTTTCATCAGCCTGGTGAAAGGCCGGATCAGCTGTTCGCATTCCGACTGTAACAGGCCAACCTCGACCGTGATTCCCGCTTCCTGCAGGCGTTTAACTCCCTTTCCCATGGTGTGAGGGGCCGGGTCTTTACAGCCGATGACAACCTTGCGAAATCCGGCCGCGATGACCGCATCGGCACAGGGGCCCGTCTTCCCTCGATGTGCGCACGGTTCGAGTGTGACATAAAGCGTTGCTTTTTTCAGATCGGGATCACAGTCGGGGAGAGCTTCAATCGCGTTGATTTCAGCATGGGGACCGCCATGTTTTTCATGATAACCCTCGGCAAGAAGCTGAAGCCGATCATCAACGATGACGGCTCCAACCATCGGGTTCGGTTCAACAGAACCTCTCCCTCTGCGAGCCAGTTGAATCGCACGCCGCATGACTTCCGCAGGATTCGAAAAACATTCAGGCATTACTCCTGTCCCGGCAACCAGAGCTTTCCGCCCGAACTCGCCTCTGCCTCTTTCTCGGGGCTCCAAATCTCACCGGTTCCCGATGATCCATCGGGAGTGACGATATTTCCGCCGAGCCAGGGGGGAGTTACATCGTTCGAAAGCAGGAGGCCGGTAACAGCGGATTCCACTTCGGGCATTTTTCTCAAATACTGCTGGTGTATCCTGTTAAGCAAGGAGAACAGTTCGGGGTCTTCGGGATTTTCCAGGCGAATCCGCAACTCCAGCAATTCCCATTGCAACATTGTGAACGACTTCTGTCCCGTTTTTGTCGCCCATTCCCTGGCAAGTTGAACCCGCTCAAGAGCCACTTCATCCTTGAATGAACTCACTGCCACTTCAACGTATGTTTGTAGCGCCAGTGGAAATTGTTCCTCGTCGATCACTCCCTCCCGTTTTAACGCGGCTCCGATTACCTGATCGGTAAACCGCGTATGCTGAATCAACTGGGAGCGTCTCAAAACCTGCATCAGTTGTTCATCCGTAAGCTTTTCGAGCGGAATTCGAAACAACTCCAGAACTTCGCAACTGTTTAGCTGTGCGTCATCTTCAATTTCAAACGGCTCTTCTTTTTCAAGACCGAGCCGTTCTCTCAGCGCATCGGTGTCGAGTTGATAGTTGAACTGGTCGGTGAAAACATCGAAAATGTTGA
>JALTOP010000488.1 GCA_027000105.1 Planctomycetaceae bacterium
GCTTCCTCCGCTGAGCCCGAACATCTTGCCCCATCACAGCTACTGCAATTGCACAAAGAAAGAAACAGGTCTTTTTTCCACACATATAAGCTCTTCCTCAACTCTGTTTCAACACGGCTTTTGTCCAGCACTCCCCGGCAGCGTATCCGCCCCGCAGGCCTACCCTGTTGCAGCTGCCTAAAAATCCCCAGCCCAACAAACATCTTCGGCCCGACAAGCGTAGCCTCAAAGGTGACCGCCCGTCTCCTCCCCACACATACCTGACGAGAGCAGGATATGTTCGCGATAAAATCAGGGAGCGACAGTCTTTTACCAGAGAAATGATCGAATCAGTCACATGTTAGCATGAACAAAGGATGCGGTCAAACAAATATGTTCAAGCATTTATGGTTCTCACAGCAGGCGATCCTCCCCGCGGCGTAACCGTTGCAAATCATCCAGGGACGATCGAAGGGCACGTTTCCCCTCTGCCCATAAACTGGCGCAATCACCCACAAACGTTGGGGAAATTCGATGCCATTATTGATCTCAATTCATCAATCAGCAAATTCCGCAAAAGTGTTGAGCAAAACATTGCCTGAATTGAAAAGTAAGTGACGTTTCAAACGGGGGCAAAACTCTCATTTTTCCTTTTTATTCGGAATTGCCTGCTTGCTGGTTGTCTGGAGAATCTTCTGCCACTTGGCTGCTTCCTCCGGTTTTTCCCAGGCAGTGTAAAGATTGACCAGTCGCCTGGCCGCTTCAGTGATTCGTTTTTTTCTCCCTCGGGGATCTCCTTCTCGTGCTTTTTCAATCCTTCGTAGCCGGCAATCAGCAATGGTTCGGCTTCGTCGAACTTCTTCTGACCAGACAACGCTTCGCCCAACAGGCTTTTCGAAATAGCGGTCAGCCAGTGATTGGGGATGGTCTTTTCGAGAATCGTCAGGCCTTCCCGCAAGTATTTCTCAGCCGGGCCGTCCCCTGCTTATATTTCAGTAACTCCGACGAATATTGTACCAATAGAATGGCAAATATGGGGCCATTCTCTTTTGCCTGTTTCCGTTTGGCTGTGATGTACTTGTCCAACAGTGGCAATGCAATATCCGCCTTGCCCGCTGACAGATAGGCCAACGCGAGGTTGTTCATCGATATCAGCGTACTGGGATGCTCCGGCCCCAACTTCGCTTTTGTGAGCTTGAGCATCTCTTCGAGAAGTTCCCAATACCTGCCGGAACTGCCTTATGATAAACCATCAAAAGCCCGATAAACACCCCGGGGTCAGGATTAAATTACACGGGTTCCAAAAACAAGCTTGAGGCAATGCTGGCCGACGAGCAAATGCGTCGGCAGGGCAGAATTGCCATTATCGCTACAGTAGCGATCTGCCAAAGAGTCATCAAATCGTTTCCGTTTGGTTTTATTTGAATGCAGAATCAGCAGATGATCCGGATTGAGATTTTGCTTGAATTTCGCGTGAAAAAATCGGAACTGAGGTGAATCGGCTTGAATTTTGGGCTTCAGTCGAGTGACTCAAACTGCGAAGTCTTGACAGGAATATGCAGTAAAAACCTTGCGAACCATCCCCCCCACCCAAAAAACAAAGGATTCAAAAAAGATTTTCGGGATTGAGTAATTCACAGGCGGATGAAAATCTTCCGGCGGTACATCCAGAACAGGATCAGCCAGAAAAAGACCGCGACCATTGTGTATTGGACAATCTGGCCTTGCCAGCCTTCAAACCACACATCGGGCAAATGTGTGTGAAACAGTTTAATCGTCCAACCGCGAATCAAATGCTCCATTGTGTAGATTGTCAGCGGATTCAAGCCGACAACAACCAGCGGAAACGCCCAGAAGCGGAAGCCGATTACGTCGATAATCAGATAGAAGACCACCAGCGCCCAGATGACGTACGCACCGCTAAAAAGAACCCAGGAAGGAGTCCATATCTTTTTGATGATCGGAACCATCCCCGATTCACTCAACAGCAGCCCCAGCCCCAAACAGACCGCTCCTCCAACAAGAAGCCGAAAAACCTTGTTCCAGGGAGAAACATTTTCGTTGATCAGCAACTGACCACACATCACTCCCAAAAGCATGGTCACAAACGAGGGGATAAAGTTGAATGTGGAATATCCCCCAGGATTGTTGACAAACGGTTCAGGTCGAGGGAACAGATTCAGAA
Source organism: Planctomycetaceae bacterium (assembly GCA_027000105.1). Classification (GTDB taxonomy): domain Bacteria; phylum Planctomycetota; class Planctomycetia; order Planctomycetales; family Planctomycetaceae; genus Rubinisphaera. The sequence goes on from JALTOP010000488.1 coordinate 2,165, forward strand.
ACCAGCGATTCCACTCGGAAAAAACATTATCGTTGAATGCCCATGGATCCGGCCCTGGTGCAAATTGATAGAAAGCCCCAATGGTGGCAGCGAGAACAATTACCCCAACTATCACCTGCGTGATAAATTTACGTCCTACCATGAAAAACAGAAAACCGTAGCCCAATCCGATCTGCCCGACAACATCAATAAACGTCCAATTCGTCTGTTCCCGGCCGTTGGACCTCAGAAAAATACAGAGAAGCACCAAAAGAAACGCTCGCCACCAGGCATGTCCCAATCGGCGTAAATAGCTATCCCCTCGCTTTTCCCGCTTGGTGTAGGAAAACGGCATCGAAACCCCAACCATGAACATGAACGCAGGTTGTATCATGTCCCACGGTGAGACCCCAAACGTATTGAATTGGCTGATCCAGTGAGGATGCGATACATAAAAGACGTAAGGCTCCAAAAATTCGCCACCTGGCTGTTTGGATGCCTGCACAATTCCAAACCCGCTGGAAGCGAGAATAAACATCACGAATCCGCGATAGGCATCCAGAGAATATAACCGTTTCGACACCGTTCCTTTTTTCGCCATCGTGATGATCCCACCCCAAAAGCAACAGAAAAAAAGTCAACCACTGTCCAGCACCATACCTGAGCCGGGAACCAGTTGCAATCTTTCTGGTCAGTTGTAATGTTTCTGGACAGTGTTTGATTGGCGCGATCGCACGCAGTCATACACCACAGTGGCTTCCCTCCCCTGCCCTTGTTTCATGCTCCGGGTTCGGGATTGTTGCAGTCGAATCACCAATTCAATAGGTACCAACTCGAAATATCGTCACCGCGCAGGCCTTGAAAGATGGTTGATGTGAATCGGGATCGAAAACGGCGTCAGTGAGATTGTTGGTCTGTTTGTAATGCATCGGAATAAATACCTGCCCGGGCTGAACAGAGTGGGTGAGAAAGGCTGTCGCTTTCATTTTTCCACGCTGGGATTTCACAAACACCCAATCGTTCATGCTGATCTCCCTCTTTTTGGCATCTGCCGGATTGATTTCCACGAATGGATCGCTGGGGTACAGTTTGCGCAGCACGGCAGAGTTTTTCGTTCGTGTTTGTGTGTGCCACTGCGCCGCGGTTCCACGACCGGTAAGAAGGATGAACGGGTATTTTTCGGAGGTCGGCTCACTCAACGGGCGAGGTTCCTCGAACAGAAATTTCGCCCGTCCATCGGAGTGATAGAAACGTCCGTCTTCGTAAAGTCGCCTTTGATTCGATTCGAGTAGTCTGTCTCTGACTGCGTAAGATGAACCGAGATCCGGACAAGGCCACTGAACTCCCCCCATTTCATCGAGCATGTTGTAATCTTCAATGCCCGTTATGTCGCAGGGTTGGCCTTTCGTCAGACGTTTGAGAATTTGAAAAACCGATTCGGGCGTTGTCCACTGTCGGAACATTTCCTCGCAGCCCCAATAGTGGGCAAGCAGCTTGAAAATTGAAAAATCCGACAGGGCCTGTCCGGGCGCTTTAGCGACTTTTTTTATCGTATTGATGCGACGTTCTGAATTGATGAAAGTGCCCTGCTTCTCTCCCCAGCCAGCGGCTGGCAGCACCAAATCGGCCATTTTAGCGGTCTCTGTATTGTGATACATATCCTGCACAACAAGAAAATCGAGTCGCTCAAGTATGTCACGAGACTGGTTCTGGTTAATCCAGGAATGCACCGAGTTCGTACAGATCACCCAAAGCCCCTTTATCTTTCCGCCGAGAATCCCGTCCATTATTTTGTGGTAGGGCCAACTATTGACAGAAGGTATGTCGCCTTCATCAATCGCAAGGATATCTGCCACTTCCTGACGATCTTCTTTCTTTGTGAAATCTCGCCCACCAAACAGGCTGGTTGTGTTACTGAAAAGTCGTGATCCCATCGCATTGCATTGACCGGTAATGGAGTTGGGGCCGGTTCCAGGTTTACCAATGTTCCCCGTCATCAGTGCAAGATTGATAATCGCCTGAGCGGTGCGCGTTCCTTGATAGCTCTGATTCACCCCCATTGTCCAATAGAAAGAGACGGCCTCTCCACCGGCGATAATCCGGGTCACATCTTTAAGCAATTGTGGTGTCAGGCCGGATTCTTCTACCGTACGTTGAAGTGAAAAATCCTGTACGAAACGCTGGTAGTTTTCGAATTGGTTCGTGTGCGAGTCGATAAAATCGCGATCAATCCAATCGTTTTCGATGAGAAGACGGGATATTCCGTAAAAGAGCGACAGATCCCCCTTGGGACGAATCTGCAGATGCAAATCAGCCTGCATCGCTGTTTCAGTCAATCGTGGATCAATCACCACGATAGTGGGATTGTTCCTGTTTCTTGTAACCCGCTCCCACATAATGGGATGGGCAATGCAGGGGTTTGCCCCGATAAAAACAATCACATCAGATTCTTCATAATCCTGATAGGTGTAACCGGGAGCATCGAAGCCGAACGACTGCTTGTAAGCTGTGACCGCGGACGCCATGCACTGACGGGTGTTCCCATCGCCGTGCACGAAACCCATGCCAAATTTGGCCAGAGCACCAAGAAAAGCGACTTCTTCGTTGGGGAGTTGTCCACTCCCCAAAAAGGCGACCGAATCATTTCCGTACTTCTTTTGAATTGATTTGAATCGGTCAACAAACGTGGTCGCCGCAGTTTCCCAATCGACAGGTATCAATTTGCCAGCCTGATCGCGCAGAAGTGGTGTTGTTGCGCGATCCCCCGAATCAAGGACAGCCAACGCCTCCCATCCTTTCGGACAAGCCATCCCGAGATTGACCGGATATTCCGTTCTTGGGCTCAGGCTGATCGCTTCCCCATCTTTCAGATGGATATTCAAACCACACCCTGTCCCACAGAACCCGCAAGTCGTTGTCGTGACGGCATCCGGCTGTTTTCGAACTGGAAGCTGTCCCAGACCAAACCGTCCTGGCGAGCGAAGCAACTCACGCGTCAACGGCCCCTGTTTGCAGTGCAGAAGATTTTTTGCAAGATCGGATATCAAGAGCGAATTCCTCCCGGCATTCGTGGTGCCGCAACGGCTGCGAAGAACAGATAACGTTCAAGCAGTTCTCCAACAAGCAATGCCAAAAACAGGATCACCATTTCAATAGCTGTCAATAACAGGTGAGGCTCACGAAACGGTTCCTGCTGTCCAAGAATAACCAGAGGCAACGCAACGCCTCCAAATATGCCGGTCGCGAATCGGGCAAGCGTAGGACTCGAAAGTGGGCCAATCATCAAACGAGCCGACTGTTTCATAGGCGAATTCTGCCTGTTGGTCAGTCTGATAAAAATGGAAGCCTCGAAGAACAGTTTTATCATAGAGGAGGCAATAAGAGCTTGCCCCAGAAATGGGGAGACGGACCTCAACATGCTTTCTGTCAGTTCAGAACCCGTGACTAGATTGACCATTGTCAACGCCGCCCAGAAACTGGCAATCCCCAGAATGGTTGCTGTGAGAAGAAATTTGAATCCGGTCGAAACAAAGCTCCAATAGACCTTTTTTGTAAATACATAAATCATCACCGAACAGAAAACACCGATCCCCCCGGTGAATGTCACTCCCCACCCGAGTGCCCGATTCCCGTGTTCAAGTATCGGCAATTGTGCTGTTACTTCAGGAAAAACTCCCACAGAGAGCCAACTGGAAAGGGCGTAGAGAACCGCCGTCCCTGCAAACAGACCAAACGCGATAATCTCTCTGCTTAACCATGAGTGACGAATACCAATGAAAGCGCGATACGCGTATTGGGGACGCCCCAGATGCAATGTGCTGGCACCGAGTGCGAGTAAACCAAAAAGGAGGGCCCCTGTTGCGTGAATTGGCATCATTAATGTGGTAGCGTTCAAATCGAGAAAGTTTTCGACAATCATCCCGACTGTAAACGCTCCAACGGATAGCTGTGTCAGAACAAGCATGATGATTAGTGGCAGGTGTGGATGCTGCGGTGTGACCGAATAATAATCCGCTGGTAGCATATTGCGGGGAAAAACTTTTTTTGTCTTGTAGGTTGTCGTCGGATAGCTGATGCACGGCTCCGGAGCCGCGGGCAGAAACACGTTCGCTTCTGCATCTTCAATGACGCGATCGAGTTCGACGACCTGAATGGCAATAGCCTTGTTCGGACACGCCTGCACGCAGGCCGGCGCTTCCGATGCCGAAAGACGATCGCTGCACATGTCGCATTTACGGACAATTCCCTTTCGGGCGTTATATTGCGGAACATCATAAGGGCAGGAAAGACTGCAATACTGACAGCCAAAACATTGATCATCAAGATGTTTGACAATGCCGGTAACGGGATCTTTCTCGTAGGCCTCGACCGGACAACCTGCCATACAGGGGGCGTCAATACAATGATGACAGGCCATGGTGACATGCTGCATCACCGGTTGTGTTGCCGTCCCGCCAATCAGCAGTCCGACCTTCCGCCACGTTTCGTCTTCATCGAGCCCGTTCATTGCATGACAGGCTGTTACACAGGCTTTGCATCCGGTACACAGATCGAGATCAACTTCAAAGGCGTACTGCTCTCCCTCCCCCGGCGGAGTGGAGGGCATTAGTGAGGAGTAGTATTTCGACTGGGCCGGCAAATTCGCATCCGAATGAAGTCGAGAAAACGACTCCACTGCTGTCAGTTCCTGCTGCTCCTGCAACAGTTGGTAAATGAGCTCCCCGCCTGTTTGACTGCAGGCAGACTCTTTTGACTCGTTTGCATCAAGAAGCTGTTTATTCATGAGGTTTTCTGATCAGACGGTTGATTCCTGGAGCACATTCTCTGTGGAATGTCTGCATGATGTTGCCATGCATCGACCGATATTGGTGGCCAGCAGGCGATCAAGGACATGAACAGGCGGGAGTTCAAGCAAAACTTTGTCCTGTTCAACTTTCACAGGAAAAACCATCACGCTATATTCATCTCCGCCGGTCGATTTCCCGGATTCCAGAGAGAATGTTTTTTTGTGAACAGGACAGGCGACTTTCGGTTTGCCCCCTGCATCGCCGATGATACCGCGAGACATCACGAATGCTTTTTTGTGGGGACACATTTGCTGAGTGGCGTACCACTCACCCCGGCTGGAGAAATTGAAGACGGCAATCTGCACCTGACCGTACTTGATCGTGGCGCCCCCATCCTGAGGGAAGTCGTCAACCATACCAACCTGCACCCATTCGGTCTGTGCCAGTTGACCATCGGCTTCTGCGGACTGTTTATCGTTTTCAATCTGTTCCGCCTGCTCCAGAGAGACCAGTTCATCAGGCCAGTCGGCCGGGCGTTTTTGTCCTCTTTGTGGAATCAATTCAATGTTCGGCTCAACCTGATCGGTATTGACAAACTGCCGAAATTTTGCGCGTTTCTGTGGATCCTCGACAACCGCCTTCCATTCACAGGCGTAACTATCGACAACACGTTGCATCATCGCTTCGAGATCATCCGCGATCCCCAACTTGTCTTCCACAACGACTTCCCGCAGATGCTCGATCCCCCCTTCCAGATTTTCCAGCCAAACGGATGTCCGTTGCAACTTGTCAGCCGTGGAAATGTAATACATCAAAAAGCGATCGATGTATTTAATAGCCGTTTCTTCATCCAGATCAGCGGCAAGTAGATCGGCATGACGAGGGTTGGCCCCGCCGTTTCCACACACAAACAGATTGTATCCGGTCTCTGTGGCGATCAATCCGAAGTCTTTACTCTGTGCCTCTGCACATTCACGCACACAACCAGACACGGCAGACTTCAACTTGTGGGGAGAACGTAATCCCTTGTATCGATTTTCAACCCGAATCGCGAAACCGACCGAATCCTGAACACCGAATCTGCACCAAGTGCTTCCGACGCAACTTTTTACCGTCCGCAGCGATTTTCCGTAGGCGTGCCCACTTTCAAAACCTGCAGCGACCAGCTTTTCCCAGATTTCGGGCAGATCCTGCAGTTCGGCTCCAAACATATCAACACGCTGTGCGCCGGTAATTTTCGTGTAGAGACCATACTCCTTCGCGATCTCACCGATAACAATCAGCTTTTCAGGAGTTATCTCACCACCCGGGACGCGTGGGACAACCGAGTACAGACCGCCCCGCTGAATATTCGCCAGAAAACGGTCATTCGTATCCTGCAACGTATGATGCTCATCTTCTACAATGTTCTCGTTCCACAGGCTGGCAAGAATTGATGAAATTGTCGGCTTGCATATTTCGCAGCCGCAGCCTGTACCATAGCGTTCGATAACTTCCCTGAATGACTTCAACTGTTTCGTTTTGATAATTGCAAACAGTTCGGTACGCGAATAACTGAAGTGTTCGCAGAGATGGTTTGTCAGGACGACTCCCACCTTCTTCATTTCCGATTTGAACAGACTGGTCACCAACGGCAGGCAACCCCCGCAACCAGCTCCCGCTTTGGTGCATCCTTTAACCGCAGCAGGTGAATCGAGATCCTTTTCCCTGATTGCCGAAACAATCTCACCCTTTGTGACATTATTGCAGGAACAGATCTGTGCAGAATCGGGCATGTCATCAACACCGCCCAGCGAAGCGGCACCACTGCCAACGATCAACTCATGTGGCTTGACGGCTAAAGGCTCTCCATTTTTCGCCAGCATGCTCAGCGTCGCATAATCACTCGCATCACCGACGAGAATACCACCGAGAAGATGTGTTCCATCTTTGGAAAAAAAGAGTTTTTTGTATGTTCCGCCAATTCGATCCTCGAAAACGAGCGAGGTGGCCTGATCTTCAGACAATTCGTAATCACCAAAACTGGCAACATCAACGCCCATCAATTTCAATTTGGTAGACAGATCCGTGCCGGCAAATCGCCTCAACTTTTCCGAGGCAGATCCGCATGTCAGATTGAAAGCAACCGTTTCAGCCATGCTGTAACCGGGAGCCACCAGGCCGTAAACCATCCCGTCATGCAAAGCGACCTCGCCGATGGCGTAAATATTCGGATCGGAACTTTGCAGAAGTGAATTCACTTCAACCCCGCCCCGTTCGCCCACTGTAAGTCCACAATCCCGGGCAAGATCATCACGGGGGCGAATGCCCGTCGAAACGATAATCATATCGACATCAAACTTTTCTCCGTCATCAAATTCAATGCCCTGAACCTTGTGTGTGCCATGTATCTGTTTGGTCGATTTACCAAGATGGACATGAACGCCCAGATCCTCAATTTTTTGAACCAGGATCTGCGAACCGGCGTCATCTACCTGACGGGGCATCAAGCGGGGTGCAAATTCGACTACATGCGTTTCCAGACCGAGATCGTAAGCCGCTTTGGCCGCTTCCAGTCCCAACAATCCCCCGCCAATTACGGCTGCACGCTTCGATTTCTTGCCGTAGGATATAATTCGCTCAAGATCACCGATGGTTCGATAAACAAAAACGCCCTGTTTCTCAACGCCGGGTATCTTGGGGACAAACGGGTAGGAGCCGGTCGCAAGAATCACAATGTCATATTCAACCTGCACACCTTTGTCCGAATGGACAATCTGCTGATCCCGGTCGATACTATTGGCACGGTCTCCCAGATGCAGTTCGATTCCATTTTCCCGATACCAATCCATGCGGGCGAGCATCAACTTCTCGGCATCCCGGTGAGCGAAAAACGATGTCAGGCCGACCCGGTCATACGCTGCTCGGGGCTCTTCACAAAATGTGACGATCCGATATTGATGATCGGTGTCGAATTCAACAAGTTTTTCACAGAAACGCAGTCCCACCATTCCATTGCCGATGACCACAACGGTCTGGGGTGAACGTGACCCTGCTCCTTGATTCTCATTTCTCATATGACCAACAGACTAATAAAGGGGAAACAGCAAAGCTGAGCGGACTACACGAGAACGGCCAAACTCCTGGCTGCTCTCTTAACTGACAACTCCGACCCATTCCTGTACAGCAACATCTTCTCTGGCTTCCTGATCCAGACCATAACTCCTGGCAATCGCAA
>JALTOP010000489.1 GCA_027000105.1 Planctomycetaceae bacterium
CGGTTTGGTTCCAGCGGTCATCGGCCCAGTATTCATCATTCTGGTTTCCCCAATGTCCCTGCTTGCCGCCATCAAGCCCGGGAAATTCCTGTACCAGTTGCGGTCGAGGATTTTGAGCGAGAAAATGACGGGCCTGCTTCGCGTAGAAATCGTAAACACGATCCCGATTGACGGGCGCGTTCCAACTGGGAGATTCATTGACATCGAGCGGTTTGCGATCATAAGGAAAAGTTGTTGCTCCGTGAACATGAACCATCGCATGCGACAGAACCGATTCCACATCTTTCATGCGGATTTCTTTTTCATGTCCCAGTGACGCCAAAAACCGAATCAAATCCTGCCTGTCGGTAAGGCTCATCGCCTGCATGACATTGCCGGGCATCAAGGTGCCCGCCTGTTTGTGGAAATCGATATCGTCGTTCGCGATGCGTGTCACTTTTCCGGTAGAAGCCTCTTTGAGTTGCAGGAACTGTTCATTTTCGCTGACCAGATAACCTTTGATCGTCAAGCCATCCGCCGTCAGCACTTGATGCAACACGTATTCCGGTTTGACGTTCCGATTGGGCCAAAAGACCGATTCCACAATTTCTTCGATTTTGCGATCCTTGCCGATTTTCGATAAATCCGGCCCGACGGTTCCGCCCTGATTTCCGATTTTATGACAGGACAGGCAGGCGAATTTCATCGAACTGAAAACGATCACTCCTTTTTGTGCGTTCCCGTTTTTCAGTGACGCGTTCGCCACTTCCTTTACAAACTCAGCCGAGTATTCTTGAGGGATACTGCTCGTGTTGACTTTTTCAGGAATAATTTGATCGACGGCACCACCGGGAAAAGTTCGGTATTTCGGCTTTTCAGAAGCGGGCTTTCCGGATAACTGAGCGACCAACCAGGCGAGTCCGTTCAGGTTATCCTGCAAACGGAGTTCCGCATTCTTTTGTGTATGATTCAAAATCCCGATCGGCCCGGAGTAACCACTTTTCCGGATCGTGTCCAATATTTTCAGATCGTATGTTCCGGCTCCGAGTGGCAGGATTTTCTTGCCCGTTTTATCCCCTTGCGGCACCATTCCATTCAGGTTGAGTGCATCCAGATAGGGAAGCATTTTCTTCAGTTGGATATCAAAATCGTTCAGATGATGATGTGCATGGTGCAAGTTGTAAACGATCCCAACATTGGACATGTTGAGCGCTTTGATAATCGCGATCTGATTCTCCGGTTCTCCGAACCAGCCGCCATGATTATACAATTCCACCCGGCAATGGATTTTCGCAGCCGCGGTTGCAATCGGGCGAATCCTGGCGACTTCCGCGGCAATGCGAGCCTTCCGTTCCTCCGGCGTTTTCGGAGCGGCCCCGCCGCCTGTAATCCACAACTGCGGCGTTATCTTGTGTTTGTCGAATAACGACAATATATGTTTCGCCTCGGCATTCAAAACTCCCGGGAACCACCACGCGGTTATTTCAATACCATGTTTTTTGCAGGCGAGAATTTCCCTTTCGAAATCGGGAATATGTTTTGCACGATAATCGTAAGCAAATTTGCGAAGGCCGAGTTTTTCCAGCATTGCCGCCCGTTGTTCGGGAGTGCGATCACGATCATCAAAAGGAACAATGCACCAGGCAAGCAAATTCTCTCGACGAAAAACCGATTTCACCTGTCCAGCCTGAAGGGAAGATTCAGGCGATAAACCAGCAAATGAAATGAGGATAAAAGCAGCTATTGTTCGCAGTAAACCGTTCATTAGACCTGATCCGTTTGATTTTATGTATTCCCTTACCCCATAGTCACACGTCCCACAATTCTATCTGGTTCGCCTGCCCCAAGCTAATTCTGTAGCTGTAACCTGTTTTGTGGGATGAAGTTATCGCTCACGCTCAAGAGTAACATTATTCCAGGAGGTGATGCAATGGCTTGCAAGTTTCAAACCAGGCAAAAGGAACTGAAGGCCGAATGCATGTTGCCAGCAGGCGCATTGACAACGGCGTCAAACCGATTCCGAATTGAGAGAACCAGATGGCGTACCCGCTTTCGATCCTTCATCGTTTCCTGAATCCTTCGCTCTTGATCCGCTCCGTTTCTACAATCGAGATTGATCCTCATGTTCACTTTTTGCCACAACTGTTGATAAATCGAATCATTTTTTTGTCCGTCTGGAATATGGTTTGGCCCGCCACACTCTTTTTGTTACCGACGATCAAATCAATAATCTTCGGATAGAAACAACCCGTTGCTGTGCAGAGTTCGATCGAATAATACCGTTTTCCAGTTGAAAAACGGTTGCCAACTTTCTGCTCCAACGACTGTCTGCTCTGTTCAAAACATTTCGCGCCGCTTTCATTCGTTCAAAAATATTTCAATTGGCACCCGATTTGTTAAGAAAGTGAGACAGCAGAACAGACAGTGACACCACACTGACGACTCTGTGACGGGAGCGGGAGTTCCCTCTCGCCGCAGAGTGCAGAGTTCGCCCCGATTCTTTTCCGAACAGACAAGGTTCAGTCCATGATTGCACACGCCTTTTCCGAGCAGAAATATTTCCGGTCTGCCGGGTTGATGAATCCGAAAGGGAACCTGCTCAACCGATTGGTTTCGGAAA
>JALTOP010000490.1 GCA_027000105.1 Planctomycetaceae bacterium
ATTATTCACAGAAAGGGCGACCGAAAGAAACATCAAAGTGGCGAGGTTCGGTTCTTCGTATTGATGGCGAGCACAAAGCCACGTTGGTGGCCCGGGGGCTGCGTTATCCGATTGGCATCGCCAACGATCCTCAAGGAAGAATTTTTACGAGTGATCAACAGGGCGTGCAAAACTGTTTTAACGAAATCAATCATATCGTACCCGGAAGGGCGTACGGCGTAGTTGGTTTGTACGATCCTCCTCAGCCGGAAACCCGGGCGGCGATTCAGTTACCTCATCCGTGGACGCGCAGCGTCAACGGTATCTTCTTCATTCCCGATCGCGATGGACTTCGCGGGTTGGCCCCTTTCCGTGGTCATGGTATCGGTTGTGAATACAATAACCGCTTCCTCGTCCGCTTCAGTTTTCAGGAAGTAGGCGGAGAATTACAGGGTGCCTGTTACGAGTTGACCGAATCGGCAGTGAACATGCCGTTGGATGCCCCGGTTTTTCTGGGGCCGATTTGTGGGGCAGTCAGTCCAGTGGGGAATATCTATATCGGCAACATTCACGACAGTGGCTGGCTCGGCGGACAGAATACGGGAGAGATCAACTGTTTGACACCACAGGAAAAGATGCCGAACGGAATTCGGGAGGTTCGCGCATTCTCCAACGGTTTCGAAATTGAACTGCTCGAACCGATCTCGCCTGAATCCCTCCAATCGAAAGATGCCTACATTCTTTCCGGTTACACACGCATCTGGGAAGGTTCCTATGAATCACCGATCAGCGGGCGATATCGTCCCGAAATCAAAAAAGTGGATGTGCTTCAAAACGGAAAAGTCGTCCGTTTGACTGTCGATCAATTGAAGCCGTCGTTCGTTTATGACATCCATCTGAAAACAAAAGAGAAACTCTTCCCTCACACTGCCTACTACACAATGAACCGCATCCCGAAATAGAACTAATGAATGGAGTTGAAGCTGATACATTGGCAACTCATGAGTGGTGCATCCGCAAGTTGTGTAGCAAGAGGTGTAGTTCAAGAATTTGTGCAGGACTCAAATTCATTTTGAGTGGTCTCGAAAAGTGAAAGAAATTGATCAAGGACGAAAACGAGGCGAGGAAGATTCCTGATCTGCCTCGCCTGCTGGAGAGAAACTTTTCGCCGGACTCTTAAAACGGTCTATATTAGTTTTCGAATCTTCCTTTTGAGTAGAAGGATGCGTTCAAAAGTGCCCCGGAATAGACGTTGAATGCCTCCAGTTCTACGCGACCATCAGTATATCCAACGGTTTTACCAGGATCAGTAACACCCTCAACAGGAAATCCCGGATTGAAGAAGCCATCTCCATTACTATCAATCATCGCCTTGACGCTTCCATCGGACATCAGGACATATCCCTTTCTCCCATGAACCGCATACCAGTCACGTGTGTCTTGAAGGATGAGTTTGTTGCCCTGTGACCATGCCTCTGCAGAAGCATAGTTGGATTCGTTAGATAATGTTACAGTGTTGCCAATTGGTGGAAATTGCTGGGGAATTGAGGAGTTCACAGAAGGAGCGTAACCCCTGAGCAGTTCAATACCTGTTCCGTTAAAGAATGCCGGCCCATCATTGAATGATTCACACAGTCGAGAACCGGCTGGGAGTTCATCGTTAATTGTTTGTGTCAGTATTGCTTCGTTGGAATCCCCGGGAGCTGCATCGCCTAGCAATGGGATGTTGTTTGAAGGCACGTCGCTTGTAGTTATGGCACGTATCGTTAAAGGGCCAGTTGTATTTCTAAAATCTTTCAGACTTCCTGAATCATTGATCAACACACTGTTGTTTGTACTATTAATGAATTTTGTTCCGCCTCGTACCAGGTACCAGCTTGCAGCATAGTTTGTATTACCTCCCTGGCGGATAAACTCTTTTACAATTGGAACGCGTGCAGGATCATTTGCCGGAAGCGTATTTAATTTATTGCCAAGCGGTCCAACTCCAACACGTTCTGGGGGCATTCTTAAAGAACCTGAGGTGTTTTTTCCCAATAGGTCATTTAATTTCTCGATTCCACGTAAGGTATTCGTGGGGCACATTAGGTCAGCTGCCTTGCCACCTTTGACTGAATTGATATCTGCCACCCAACCAAAAGTGTCGGGACTTCCATCACGTTGCCAATCAAATGCTCCGGTGCAAAGTCTGTTTTTAGGATCTGCATCTGCGAAGACGTGAAGTCCGATACCGATTTGTCGTAAATTATTTCTGCATTGAGCACCACGGGCTGCTTCTCTGGCCGCTTGGACTGCAGGTAATATTAGTGCTGCAAGTATAGCTATGATCGCTATAACAACAAGTAATTCAACAAGTGTGAAGCCGATACGTCTACAGCGGCCTTTGGCTTTCTTTACATCATTTGTATTCATTTTGATTTCCTTTGGATTTGCATAAGTAAAGTTAAAATCTACTGGTATGGTAAGAATAGCCAGTGTTTTCTGTGTTTTTATTGAACTTGAAAATGCGAAAGAAATGAGCTATTTGATTTTTTACACCTCCTTCCTGAATGAAAGTCGTTTAAGCTGCTTTTCAGTGTGATAATGTAACTGACAACATCAATTACGCTTCAATTTGACTTACAGCATAGAGAGAGGCGTCAAGATCAGATCAAGATGAAATTAATATTTCGTGGAGACGAATTTATTCATCCGGGACGTGTCGCCTGAAAGGTAAATCGTCCAGGGATGAATGTGGACATTTTCTCGACGATCACTAATCCTGACCGGTGTCCACAAACGTTGGGGAACTTCAGAATGAAGTGCCAGGAATAAGTTGAATTGTTAAAAAACGTACCGTCTGGTAGAATGTCGTACGCATGTACGCAGTGACTTCACTCCCCAAAATGAAACTAAGGACGTGAACATGAGTGGCCAACTGACGCGACGTGATTTTGTGAAGGCTGCCGGGGCGGTCTGTGCTGCCCCTGCGGTTGTGCCGAGTTCGGTTTTTGGAGCTTATGCTCCGAGTAATCGGATCAACGTGGCGATTATCGGGTGTGGGAATCAAAGTCGTGCTGATGTGCCGGGGATGTTGCGCCAGGCCGATGCCCAGGTTGTCGCGGTTTGCGATGTCAACCGGGGCAGTTATGGTTATGCGAACCCCAAGCATTTTCTGGGACGTGAACCGGTTCAGAAGAAAGTCAACGATTTTTACGCTGGTAAAACCCGCTCCGGGAAATACAAAGGGTGTGGGATTCACAGCGACTTTCGTGATGTCCTGGCTCGTGATGACGTTGATGCAGTGGTGATCACCCTGCCTGATCACTGGCACGCTCTGGCGACAGTAAAAGCGTGTGAGGCGGGCAAGGATGTTTATTGCCAGAAGCCGATGTCGCTGACCGTTCACGATGGACAGCAGATGATAAAGGCGGTGCGCAAACATAATCGCATTTTGCAAACCGGTAGCCAGTACCGTTCGAACGGAGTTGTTCGCCGCATGTGCGAGTTGGTGCGCAACGGACGCATTGGGCAAGTAAAACGGGTCGTTTCGATCATCAATGGAAGCGGAACTGGCCCGAAACCGGGTTGGAAGGAGATGCCGGTGCCCGACGGTTTCGATTACGATATGTGGCTCGGCCCGGCACCGTTGGCACCGTATCATATCGATCGCTGTCTGTACCGGTTTCGCTTTCATCTGGAGTATTCCGGCGGACAGGTAACAAACACCGGGGCGCATTCGACTGATATCATTCAATGGGCGTTGGGGACGGATCACACCGGGCCGGTAGAATTTGAATGCGGAGAAGGTGTCGAGTGGCCCCCCAAAGGGTACTTCTACACAACAGCGATGAAAACGGATTTTCGTGCCCAATATGCAAACGGGATTGAATTTATCTGCCGCACACAAAAACCGGGATTTGGTGCCCGCATTGAAGGAACCGAAGGTTGGGTTCAGTTCAGTGTCAATAATATGAAAGAAGTTGAAGCCTCGTCTGAGGCGATCAAAAATTCCCTCATCAGACCGAACGAAATTCATCTGCCGATCAGTCATGATCATTATCAGAATTTCCTGCAGGCGGTGAAATCGCGAAAGGATCCGATCGAGCCGGTCGAAGCGGGACACCGCACGGCCAGTATTTGCCATTTGGGAAATATCGCGATGCAATTGAAACGAAAATTGCAATGGGATCCTGAAAAAGAGGTTTTCGTCAACGACGAACAGGCCAACAGCATGCTACGACGAGCTTACCGAAAGCCGTGGCAAATCGGCTGAAAACTCCGGCGATGCAGACTGTTGCCGGGATGCCCCGATTGCAGAGCCGTTAAAATCGCTCTGTGAACCTGTTGTTCGTTCAAAGTCTGGGGAGAGGCAGAGTGGAGAGAGGTGGCGATCAGGCAATAAGTTCCTCGATGACTTTCCCGCCAAATTGGCTCAGGAGTTTGAATCGCCCGGCGTGGTAGTATGTCAGTTTGTTGTCATCAAGTCCAAGCAGTCGCAGTAGGGTGACATGAAAATCGCGGACATGATGTACCTGTTCAACAGCAGACATGCCCAGTTCGTCAGTAGCTCCGATGGTGTGGCCCGCGTTGCAACCGCCACCCGCCAACCAGATCGTCATCGCGTTGGCATTGTGATCGCGTCCGTATTTTGTTCCACCGCGGACTCCATTATCGGGAGAACGGCCGAACTCACCGCACCAGACAATCAGAGTGCTTTCCAGCAGGCCCCGCTGTTTCAAATCGGAAATGAGGGCAGCTATCGGTTGGTCAACCCCGCGTATGAGGTTCCCGTGTGCCCGCTCGATGTAATCGTGACTGTCCCAGGTTCCGTTGTAGAGTTGAACAAAGCGGACGCCCTTTTCGACCATCTTACGGGCCAAAAGGCATTTGCGGCCGAATGAATCGGTAGTGGCATTCCCGATCCCGTACATCGATAATGTGTGCCGGCTTTCGCCTGAAAGATCGATCGCATCGGGAATTTCCATTTGCATTCGGAAAGCGAGTTCGTAATTGGCAAGTCGAGCAGAGAGCTCATCGTGTTGTGGATGTCGCTCCGCATGTGCCCGGTTCATTCGTGTGAGCAGATCCAGGTTTTTGCGTTGACGCTCCCGTGTTACTCCTGCGGGCGGTTGCAGGTCGAGAATGGGGGAACCTTTGGGACGCAACGGAGTTCCCTGATAAAAGGCAGGCAGGAAGCCGTTGCTCCAGTTGGCGGCTCCCCCTTGGGGATAGGATAATTCCGGCAGCACCATGAAACCGGGTAAATCCTGGTTCATCGAGCCGAGTCCGTAGGTAACCCAGGCTCCGATGGCGGGGTCGCCACCGAAGCGATTGCCGCAGTTCATTTGATACATCGCGGTCGGGTGATTGACGCTATCAACCTTGCAACCGCGATAAAAGCAGATATCGTCGGCAACTTTGGCCAGATGGTGCCAGTTGTCCGCCATATCCGCTCCCGAATCGCCATGCTTACTGAATTTGAAGGGGCTTTTGACGAAGTAACGCTTGCCACTTTCCATCGCGGATTTCTGTTCGCCCTCACGAACGAATTCTTTCAGGTGCACTTTTTCCAGAGCCGGCTTGGGATCGAATGTGTCGATGTGCGATGGGCCTCCCTCCATCATTAAAAAGATGCAGTTCTTCGCCTTGGCCGGGAAGTGGCCATCACGGGGAGCAAGCGGGTTTTCCTTCTGTTCAGCTCGCGTCTGCTCGGCAAGCAGGGCGGAAAATGCGATACTTCCCAAAGATGTTCCCAGTCCGTACAGAAATTCTCGACGGGGTTGATTAAAATAAACATTCATGCTTCAAGGTCCGGTCGGTTCGGAGTGATTGGCGTGTTGTCCTTCAATAAAACGACATTGTTTTCGCCGATTCAGCCTTCATCAGTAGAGATAGACAAATTCGTTCGAGTTCAAAAGGATCAGGCAGAAGTCGCCCAGGGCCCGTGTATGCCGATCCACGTCGGCCGGTTGTAAATCAGGAACATAATCCGAGTTGGCATACAGTTTTTCAACAAACGTGTATTTTTCGCCCGTATTTTCTTCCACTGCTTCACGAATGATCTGTCTCGGTGGTGCGGCGGTTGAGGGGGGCTGTTCAGGAAGCAATTTTTCCAGCTCGTGCCAATGTGAAAGCGATTCCTGCAGTTCCCGGGGAGTGGGTTCACGCAAGTAGGCCAACTGAAAACAGCGGACCAGTGCTTCGCGGTCATTTGAGGTTTCTTTTACTGCCCGCTGTGCCAGGGTTAACGCTCGGGTCAAACTGTTCTGACTGTTGAACAAAGTGAAGACTTGTGGGGTAACGGTTGATGTGTCGCGTCTCTCGCAGGAAAAATCGGGTGAGGGGAGGTTGAAGACATTGAGCATCGGGTCAATCAATCCACGGAGCTTCAGTACATACAGGGAACGACGGTTTCGCTGCTCGGGCAGTGGGTTGGGCGTCCAGGCTGACGCGATCGTTCCCATGACCTGTCGTGGTTGCAAAGCGACTTCCAGATTGATTTCCGGACGGCAGGGAATACCTCCGACTGTTCTATTCAGTTCACCCGTGATCGCCAGCATGGTGTCTCTCAATTCTTCGGCGGAAAGTCGCCTCGGCCTGAACACGGCGTAGGAGTGTCTTTGCGGATCGAGCTTACGGAGCAATTCGGGGTACGGGTGACGACTCGAACGACAGTACGCATCTGAGAGCATGATGCGTCGATGCATCGCTTTTATCGACCAGTTTTCTTCGAGAAGTGTAGCGGCCAGCCAGTCCAGCAGTTTGGGGTGCGTTGGTCGTTTTCCTGTCGAACCGAAATTATTGGGATTCCCCGCGATCGGTTCGCCAAAGTGCCAAAGCCAAAGACGATTGACGATGGTTCGTGTCGTAAGTGGGTTTCTGGAACTGGCGACCCAGTTGGCAAAAGCGAGTCGTCGTCCGTCAACGCTTTTCGGGATCGAAGCGGGAACCAGATGATCGATCACGCTCAACGTACCGGGCGAAACCGGCTCTGTTGGTGAAAACGGATCGCCCCCGGCCAGAATGGCGGTCCTTTCCAGTTCTCCGTTTTTCAGTCGATCCTTGGGGATTCGAGTGGGAGCGACGACAGCTTTTACCTCTCTGGTCAAGCCGTCGTAAACAGACAGCGCGTAAGGCTGATAACGATCAAGTTCCCATTTCAGGCGTTGCAGTCCCTTTCGGGCAATGCGCTCAAGGCCGAATTGTTTTGGGGAAAAACCGAGACGATTGGGAGGGTACTCGCTTTCAGGAACTCCCGCTTTACTCATGAGGAACCTGGCTCCGTTGAAGAAATCCTCTTTTCGGCCGTTTGCTTTCAGTTTCCTGATGACCTCATCCCATTGTTTCTTTCGAGCCGGATGTTTTTCGAACCATTTCTGTGCTTTATCGAGCTGAACCTTGTCGAGTTCGGCGAGTATCTGCCGGTAGTCCTGCTGTTTTTTTCTGAGATAGGCTTCTTCGTCGAAACCGGAACGGTTTTCACAGTCGAGGAATTCCGCTTTCCGTTCGGCCAGTTGTGTTGTCGCAAAAACAGCCTGAATCGAATAGTAATCGCGCGTTGGAACGGGATCAAATTTATGATCGTGGCAGCGAGCGCACTGCAGTGAGTGGGCGAGAAACGTTTCGCCAATGCTGTTGGTGACATCATCCAGAAACCGCTGTCGGGCTACTTTGGGAACTTCCATACCGGTCAGTTCCCAGGGGCCCATACGCAGAAAGCCCGTTGCGATTAACAACTCGGGGTTGTTCGGATCAATCTCGTCGCCGGCGATCTGTTCACGGACAAATTGATCATACGGTTTGTCGTTGTTGAAAGCGCGAACGACATAATCACGATATCTCCAGGCGTTGCCTCGCTCGAAATCGTTGGCAAAACCGGAAGAGTCCGCATAACGAGTGACATCCAGCCAGTGTTGTGCCATTCTCTCCCCATAATGAGGGGATCGAAGGAGACGGTCGACTATTTTTGCGAACGCCTGATGGTCGGGGGCAGGGTCCTGCAGAAAAGCTTCCACCTCTTGCGGAGTCGGCGGTAAGCCGGTCAGATCAAAACTCGCCCGGCGAATCAATGTTCGGCGGTCAGCCCGAGGTGCCGCCCTTAAACTTTCGGGAAAGGCTTGCTCAATCAGCAGATCTATCGTGTTCCGTTTACCATCAGTTTTCAGTTCAACTTTTTTGACCGGCTGATACGCCCACAGACCGGCTGGATCGTATTTCCGATTTGTCCAGTCTGCTCCCAGCCCTCCAGATGTTTTGACGGGGATTCCATCTTCCGACGCCCATTTTTTTTCGTATTCGTTTTCGATTTCCTTTCGACGATTCGCATCGGGCCAGACTGCTCCGCTGGCAATCCAGTCTCTCAACCATTCAAGCTGCACCTTGGATAATTGCTCTGCCTGTTTGGGAGGCATTTCAGACCAATCATCACTTTGACGCGTGGCAGAGAGGTAAATTGGACTTGCTTCCGGTTTGCCCGGCACGACAGCCGCTTCACCACTATCGCCGCCAGCAAGAAGTCCCGACATTGTCCGGACATCCAACGAGCCTTCGATTTCATCAGGGGTTCCACCATGGCAGCCAAGACATTTCTCGCGTAGCAGCGGTCCAACACGCCGTACAAATAAAATCTCGGAGTCTGTCCTGGTCAATTCCTGAGCAGGCAATCCGGAACCAAACAGCATTGAAAAAAGAGCACAGACCGACAAAAACCTGTTCATGATCACAATCTTCCAGTTGCCTCGGGAGGCGACCTCACAGAGAATATTGGTTCCGGGCGGTATCTCGTCGTTTGGCAGGCTCCTCGCCAGTTTTTGCGGGATCCTTCCTCAAGAACGAAGAACGTGTTGTCTGAATTCTACCACTCATTGTAACATCACGGGTATTGCAGTCCAGCAGATCATACATGATCAGAGCCAGATCAAGCCTAAAAGAGAGAGGCATATTCCGGGTTTGGTGCACTTCAGGAATGTTTGAAAATTTCAATAACAGAACGGAAGTCTCCCTGTCGGATTGCTGGACTCCTAATAAACTCTCACCTCGCAAATTCGCGCGTGGTCGAGTCCGTTCGTGGCGGTGATGGTTATGCGAACTGATTGAATCGACGCAGTGCCTTTCAATTTGTGAACCCGTTTACGTTGATAGTTCCCGCTGGTTTCAACTACGCGTTTCCAAACATGGCCGTCGAATGTTTCGATGTGGTAATCGCGAACGGTTTCCGGTTGAGCGGTTCCCCACTTCATGGATCGGGCATAACCGTCGTGTTGGGTGAGTGTCAAATGTCGGTGCAGGCCGGTATCAAAAACAAGTTGAATTTCGCTCGCTTCAACCGGCGTTTCCCAATCAAGTTGAATTGTGGCAGGAAGCTTTTGTGCCGGATCGGACATCCAGCGGTGTGTGCCCGGGTGTTCGCGATCAACCGGGGCACCACGCTTTCCGTGGACGCTTCTTGTCTGCCCGGAAACGATATTCACGGCTTCACCGCCAGACGTTTCGCTCGATGCGTGAATCGTTGCCACACGAGCCAGATCTTTTTCGTCCCGGTTCAAACGGCCAATCAGATACGCATCGTCACGGAGTAATCGCTGCTGGATTTTTTTGATCAGCTTCCGTTTCGAAGGAAGTGCGTTCGGTTCGACGTTCTCTTGTATCGCCAACGCAGCGGCTGTCCCCACGCCCTGGCCCATCACGGCGCAGGTCGCCATCACTCGGGTAGAGGAAAACGCGACGTGTGTGGCAGAGATGTTTCGGCCTGCGAACATCAAATTGGAAACATCACGGGCGAGGCAGGCAGACAGCGGAATATCGTAAAGGTGAGGCACTTCGTGCTGCTCGCATGGTTGGAGCATCGGGGCATCGATCCCTTCGGGCGGGTGTAAATCGAGTGGCCAACCGCCAAACGCGATCGCATCATCGAACTGGCGGGAGGTGAGCAAATCCTGTTCCGTCAGAATATGCCGGCCGACAAAACGCCGACTCTCCCGTTTGCCCGGCAGAAAACCAAACCAGTCAATTGCCCAATACGCCGCATCGAACGGGTCGGTTCCGCTTGCTGTTCCCGGCGGCCCATTTTTGACGTGATCCCAAATACCGAGCACGATCGCGAGCAATTCGTCTCGAATTTGCTCATTCTGTTTGAGTG
>JALTOP010000491.1 GCA_027000105.1 Planctomycetaceae bacterium
ATCGGGATCGGGACGCACCTCGAATGTTTTATAGAAACCGCCGTGCGTATTGATCTCGGTGACTCCCTCGACCTCTCTCAACTTGGGTGCGATCTCCCATTCGAGCAGTGTCCGCAGTGCCATCGGCGAATGTGTTTTACTGCGAACTTCAAACTGAAGCACTTCTCCCAACGCCGTGGTGAGCGGCCCAAGTCTCGGGCTCCCATAACCGGGGGGAATATCCTTGCTCGCATCTGCAAGCCGCTCCGAAACCAGTTGCCTGGCCCAGTAGATGTCGGTTCCTTCATCGAAAACAATGGTGACGACCGAAATGCCAAATTTGGAAACACTGCGTAATTCTTCAATCTTCGGCAGCCCTCCCATAACTGTCTCGACCGGGTAAGTGACATACCGTTCCACTTCGATCGGGGAAAGGGAGCCGGCATCCGTCACAACCTGCACCTGCACATTGGTCAAATCCGGGACAGCATCAATGGGGAGGTTCAATGCGGAATTCAGACCGCCCAACGCCATCAGAAAAACCAGTATGAGCACCAGTACGCGGTTGGTCAGTGATAATTCAATAACTCGTGTTAGCATTGCGTGTTTATCCGGGCCGTATCACGATGACAATGATAATGATGGAACAGTGATCATTTCAAAACAGGGCAGGTCAAGACGTGTGAAACAATACAGGGGGGACAACCTGGTTCATTCGCTGATTCATTCGAGAAGAGCAATCGCGGGCTCACTCTTCGGCTTCAAGCAGCAATTCCGATTTGAGAACGAACATGCCCTCGGTGACAATATGCTGTCCGGATTCCAATCCACTGGTTACTTCGACCCAGTTGTCGGATGTTATTCCCGTTGTAATTTCAACCTGCTGAAACTGATTATCTGAAAGTGCGACAAAAACAAACTGCTTGTTGTCGTATTGGAAGATTGCCTTATTGGGAACGGCCAGTCTCTTTACCGGTTTCCCGAGCGGGACGGCAACGCGAACAAACATCCCCGGACGTAATAGGGAATCGGAGTTGTCGATAATCGCGATCAACGGAACCGAGTTGCTGTCCACTGAAACTTCCCGACCAATGTAGTGAACTCGCGCGGTAAAAGTCCGGTTGGAGATAGCGGGAACCTGGACGGTGAGTTCCTGACCGGGGGTAATGCCAACGGCTGGCCAGTCATTTTCCCGAATATCCGCTGCAACATAAAGCGTTGAGGTGTCGGCAAGAATGAACAGCGAAGCAGATTTTTCAACACGCTCCGATTTTGCGAATGTTCTGGATTCAATCGTGCCATCGAACGGGGCACGAACTTCTAGCCGTGAAAGCTGACTGGCAGAAAGACTTTCTTCCACATCTTCACTGTAACCGAGTAAGGTTTCCAGTTGCTGTTTGGCAATACGAAGTCGCCGTTTCGCGTCAGCCAGATCCGTTTCTGCCTGTAGTTTATTCTGAGTGGTGCTGAATAGAGCCTGGTCACAGATTGCCTGATAGGCAGCATGGGCTACTTGCAGTTCACTTTCCCTCTGACGAATCAGTTTCCCGGAAACAGAGCCGGTGTTCGCAAGAGGCTTTATTTTTTTGATCAGATCTCTGGCGAGCAGGTATTTGGAATAGGAGGAGAAAATCTGCTCACGATATTTCCCGAGGGAAGCATCGGCAAATTTCTTCTCGATCTCCGAGATGCTTCTGTTCTGTTTCAGTTCATCGAAAAGTTTTTCCAGATTGTCGGCGATCAGTTTTTCTCGCTCATATTTCCGGTTGACAATTTTCAACTCGGAATTGAATTTCAGCACATCTGCCCTGGCTTTTCCAATATCGGGGCTGCTAATGACGGCCAGCAGGTCTCCCTTTTTTACTTTGTCTCCGGGTGTCGCCAGAACCTCAATGAGAATTCCACTGACCGGAGCTTTTAGATTGATGTGTTTGGTTTGATCATATCGGAGACGACCGGGGATCCAATGCTGATGTTGAATTTCCCGTGGTTGAACCGTTTCAATTTTCAGGTGAGCCGCTTTCAATTTACCTTCAGGAAGCGTCACTATGTTTTGTGAACTCTCCCGGGATTCCGGCGAGGGGGTTTCATCCATTGCCTGTGTGTCATCCGTGAAATCCAGTTCATGAATGACAAACCAGCCGGTTGCAACAACTCCCAGTAGAAACAATCCGGGGACGACCTTGTAGATAAACCGGGGAATAGCTTTAATCATGGTGCTTTACTTGCCATTTCGATCATATTTCAGAGGCATTGAATCGTACTCGTTTCCACGAGCTTAATCGGGCGAAGGTGGGAGTTCCTGTGAACATTTGGCAACGTACGCCTTTTCCGGCAGATATTTCGGGGTAATATCTGCGAGTCGGGTTGGGCGTTCAGTGTGGGGGAACCGCCAATCGTTCCCCACACTCAGGCTGCATTGTACCTTCAATTCTGCAAGTTTCCAGATGCTACCAGGCGTTTTTCGAACGTCTGGGCATTTTTGAGTCGGGATATCTATTCCAAACGGAATTACCGACATCGCGTTGAATTTGGCCAGTCTACGGTTCGGACTGCGGTTCAGTTTGCGATATTGAGAAAGGCTATTGTTCGAACAGCTT
>JALTOP010000492.1:0-9208 GCA_027000105.1 Planctomycetaceae bacterium
CTCCCGGAGTGCATATTGGCGCGACCGGTTGGATTGCCGAAGGGGTCGTTGATGATTTTACTGGGGCGTCTGATCCAGCGTCGCAGCGCGGTGAATTCAGCCGCGTCCGCCTTGGCAAAACCGATTTTCGCCGGCTGCAGTTTCGTAAACGCCAATTCAAGCGCTTCTACAAGTTTCTTCTTCAGAAACGGAACATAATTGGGGTCTGCATCGGTCCCCAAAGCCCCCATGCAGGAGGGAGCCGAGTGGGTATGTGTCGCGGAAATGAGAATGTGATCTGCGGGAATCCCCATTTTTTCCGAAACTATTTTCTTGACTTCATCAAGCAGCGGCCTGGGCATCATGCAGCTATCGACCACCATGATCGCGATTCTGGTATCGCCATCAGAAAGAGCGATCGCGCGGGCATTGACCGGCGTGTTGATTTTGCTCAAGCTGCGACTGCGCATGCCGCCATTCACAAACACGGGCAGTTTTTCAGGCGTCACGTCGACAACAACTGCCCCGGCTTGAAACTCTGCCTGTGCCGGGGTGATGAAAACAACAGTCCCAGAGAAAAAGAAAAACATCGCAAAACTGCGGACAAAACGAAAAAAGACGGTATCTGCGTCCATTTCAATTTCCAAACTAAAAAAGTTTTTACTGGTTCCGATATCGACCGAAACATGTTGAAAGCAGGCCAAACGACTTTCCGGCTCGGTAAACTTATGCCCCTATTCCGGTGAGCAGAACGGCAAATCCGATGACCGCAAAACAGATGATAAAACAGACGATGAACCCGACGAAATCGGTTCTGGTCGGCTTCTGAAATTCCAGTGAAGTGCCGGGGAACAGTTTTTTCGCCTCCATCGCTTCGGGGTCGTTCAGGTTCTTTTCCAATAGAACCAGATCGGCTTCGCGATCTTTCAGAGCCGGGGTTTTCATTTTTGCATAGTATCGATCCAGGGTTTCTTTACTATTCGGTTTTGTCAACAGGCTGAAGAAGATCATGACCAGAAATGGGGTAATAATTTTCGGAGGAAGCTCCAGCGTTGCCATCGTGGCGTTTGATACTTTCGACAGGTCAACTCCTGCAAGTTGATAAAGCAGAAACTCCAGGCGGAAGTTGCCATGCCCCTGCAGTTTTACATCATCCGCGTATCGAAGTACAACCTGGGTTGTCTGTTCGTCGAGTTGAACCGGTTCTCCCACGGGAGTCGGTTTGACACCCT
The DNA here is from genome assembly GCA_027000105.1 of Planctomycetaceae bacterium. Taxonomy (GTDB): domain Bacteria; phylum Planctomycetota; class Planctomycetia; order Planctomycetales; family Planctomycetaceae; genus Rubinisphaera. The sequence goes on from JALTOP010000492.1 coordinate 1,212, forward strand.
CCCCAATCGGCGAAACACCACCAGACCAGAAGACCGACTTCCCTCCAGAAACGGATTCTGTTGTGAAGGAATCCCCCACTTTCAACGGCGTCGGCTTGGGGCCTTTCCCCGGTTTCCAGAGCGAGATTTGCGTTTCCCGCATGGCGACATCTGACGGGGCGGCTTTGCGGGTTACTTTCGTCAGGACAATCTGATTGGTTGTCAGAAAATTCCTGTCTGTTGTCAGTCCCGGGACGAGACGAGGTGCAGCAAAGGGGATGACGAAAAACATCAGAACGCAGAACGAAACAGTAATCCACGAGGCTGTTGTGGTTGCTCGTCGCCAATACATGCCGATCCAGAACGGAGCGGCGAACAGCACGGGAAAGACCCAGGTCAATTCGAGCTGTTTGAGCATGTTCATCATTAGCAGGGAAATGACGATGGAACCACCTACGATAACCGTCCCGGAAATACGCCCGATATTGATGTATTCTTTTTCGGTCGCATTTTCGTTGAAGTAGGGAGCGTAGATATTACGGACGACCAGGGCGGAACCGACAACCATGTAGGCATCGACACTGCTCATCAGGGCGGCCAGCAGGCAGGCAAGCATCAATCCGCGCAACCCCGGCCCCAGCAACTCCCGCGAAGCAACGCCCCATGTCTTATCGGGATCGCTGACCAGTTCGGGGTGATCGGCGAACAGCGCCAAAGCGATCAATGCAGTCAAGACCCAGCCGATCGTGCAGAATCGCTTCAAAAAATTACCGACAACCAGGCCGATGCGTGCACTGTTTTCATCCTTGGCGGAACCACCACCGGTTGCAATAAAGTGCGGTTGAACGACAATCCCGACCAGATTGATCACAACGACTGCGATAATCCGATGCAGCGGAAACTCGCTGGCGCTTGTCGAGCCGATCACATTGAAATACTCCTTCGGTATCTGCTCGTGCATGATTTTGAAACCGAACCACCAACTGGCTCCATCGGGGCCAAACTTGTCGACCAATGCCTGCAGTCCGAATGGAATCAGAATCAGCGAAAGCAGGATAATGCACAAGCCTTGAATCAGATCGGTGTAGTAGGCTGCTTCAAGCCCGCCAGCCATTCCGTAAATCAGAACGATCAATCCGATCAAAGGAACCAGCAGATTTTCAATCGGCATTTCGTTGCCGAACAGGACGAAGGTGTCGAAACCGACCAGCGGAGCGGCGACCTTGCCAATCGCGGAAAAGAACATCGACCCGTAAACCATGAAAAACAGAATGCCGAAAATCGCGTAAGCAACCCCCAACCGCTGCGATTCATACCGTTCGACAAACCAGTCTCCCAACGTCAGATGTCGCATCCGGCGATACCAGACTCCTGTTATCCAGTAGAACGGTGTGACAAACAGCCACAACATGACCGACCACATTCCGCTCATGCCGCTGGTGAATGTCGTCCGCGATGCATTGACCGGATCGGAAGAACCGGTTCCCGCCCCGAAAGCTGCAAATGTCTGAAGCAGCTTGCCGAACGAACGCCCTCCCATGAAGTAATCTTCCTGTTTTTTAATTCGCATCGAGGTCATGACCCCAATGCCGATTAAAACCAGAAAGTAAACTGCAATCACAATGTAATCGAGTGCTACCATCGCCATCCCATCCACAGATGCAAAACCATTAATGCAATTCGAGTTGCGCGATATTGTAACAACTATGGACTGAAGAAAAACGCTCCATAAAACATCTGGTGAAAACTTTTCACTTTTTAGCACTTGGGTTTTCTGCCCGCTCCCGTTCTTCTCTCTCCGTTTCGGTGACTGTTTCAATACAATAGAATATGGTAGCCTGCGTGTTGGGGCACAAGGTGGCACATGGTGCTGCCCGTGAAAGGAACCTTTCAGAAATCATTCTGGTTCAGGAAATCTCAGTATGTCGAAACGGGTTTTATCTGTCGGTCAGTGCATTCCGGATGATGGGGCGATTTTGCAATTTTTGAGCAATCATTTTGAAGTTCAACTGATCCGTTCCCCCGATGCCGAAGATGCCTTGGCGAGAATTCGTACGGAATCGTTCGATTTGATCCTGGTCAATCGGAAACTGGATATCGATTACAGTGACGGGCTTGATGTCATTCGCGCGATCCAGGCCGATCCCGATATCAACACGACCCCCGTCATGCTGGTCTCGAATTATCCGGACGCTCAGGAAAAGGCGGTCGCGATTGGAGCGGAGTACGGATTTGGAAAGATGGAGTATGAACAGCCGGAAGTGATTGAACGGCTCGGCAAATTTCTGAGGGAAACGTGAAACGATCGGAGTAGCGAGATTGGTTCTTTGGTCGAAGAGCATCATTCCCCCGGCGACAAAAACCGAAACAGCTGAACCGAACCAATAGAATCGAAGTGTCAGAACTGAAACAATAGAACTGAAACAATTTGATGAACGCATACGACAATTCTCGCATGATGAAAGCAATTCGGCGGGAGCCGGTCGATACCACACCGATCTGGATCATGCGGCAGGCTGGTCGCTATCTACCCGAATATATGGCCGTCCGCAACAAAACCACTTTTTTGGAGTTGTGTCAGACCCCTGCTCTGGCTGCCGAAGTGACTGTTACCGCTCAGCAGGTTCTGGGAGTGGATGCTGCCATTCTGTTTGCGGATTTGCTTCCGATGCTGATTCCGATGGGGGTCGACCTGACCTACGAGAAGGGCGAAGGGCCGGTGATCCACAATCCGCTGCGCACCGTTGCCGACGTCGATCGATTCCGGGAACTGGAATCGCTTGACGATCTCGGTTTCGTTTTTGAAGCGGTTCGACTGATTCGTCGGGAACTTGCTGACGATATTCCTCTGCTCGGATTCGCCGGGGCTCCTTTCACTTTGGCTTCCTATGCGATCGAAGGAGGGGGCAGCCGTCATTACATTTCCACCAAAACGATCATGCTGAACGATGCGCCGATGTGGGATGCGATCATGTCCCGTTTATCGAACACTGTTTCACGCTATCTGATCAAACAGATTGAATCGGGTTGTCAGGCGGTTCAACTTTTCGATAGTTGGGCCGGTTGCCTTTCTCCCGATGATTATCGCCAATACGTTCTTCCCTATACGAAAAAGGTGATCGAAACGGTATCGCCTCATGCGCCCGTTATCAATTTCATGAATGGCAATCCTGCCCTGTTGAACCTGCAAAAAGAGGCGGGAGGAGAAGTGCTTGCTCTCGATTGGCGGGTTGACCTGAAACAGGCCTGGCAGCAGATTGGCTACGATGTGGCTGTACAGGGGAATCTTGATCCGATCACGCTGTTTTCAGAAATACCGGTGATCCGACAGCGAGCCAAGGCGATCCTCGACAAAGCGGAACACCGCCCCGGTCACATCTTCAATCTGGGGCATGGCGTGACACCGGAAATGAACCCTGATCATGTCAAAGCCCTGGTTGAAATTGTTCATGAACTCGGCATGAGATAAGCGGTGCTAACGCGGTTCCAGATTCCTCACGCAGTGGCGACCAATAGACGGAAGGATCAACATGCAGCGGGATTAGCGTGTGGCAGTGATTAACGCACAGTAGTAATCAACAGTAATCAACGACAGTAATTAACGACGCTGGGTTCCTTTTCGGCCCGTCTTTTTTCGCCGTTTCTTTTTGGCGAAACCGGGTGTGTTGGCATCGCCAACCGGAAGTTCCTGACCGATGCTCTGTTTGAGTGTCGTGATGCGATCTCGCAGTTCGGCGGCTCGTTCGAACTCGAGTTCTTCGGCGGCCTGGAGCATTTCCGCTTCCAATTCGGAAATCAGTTCCAGCGTGACGAACTGCTTTTCAGAGGAGATGCCTGCTGCCTGCTGAGCGATTTGTCGGGCCTGGATTTCTTCTTCGATGCCATGCTTGATCGCCTTTCGAATCGTTTCCGGCGTAATGTTGTGCTTGCGGTTATATTCCATCTGCAATTCCCGCCGACGGTTTGTTTCGCCGATCGCCATTTCCATACTCTGTGTCATGGAATCCGCAAAAAGATAGACTTCCGCATTTACATTTCTCGCCGATCGCCCAATCGTCTGGATGAGACTGGTTTCACTCCGCAGGAAACCTTCCTTGTCGGCATCCATAATGGCCACCAGCGAGACTTCCGGCAGATCCAGACCTTCCCGCAGAAGGTTGACTCCGATCACGGCATCGTGCCTGCCCTCTCGCAGTTCTCGCAGTATTTCAACACGCTCGACGGTATCCAGTTCCGAATGCAGCCAGGCGCATTTGATCCCCTTTTCCTGCAGATAACCGGTTAAATCTTCCGCCAGACGTTTGGTCAATGTCGTCACGAGTGTTCGCTCGTTTCGGCTGGCTCTTTCCCTGATCAACTCCAGCAGATGCGGAACCTGCTTGCGGGCCGGCACAACATGCACGGCGGGATCGACCAATCCGGTCGGGCGGATGATCTGCTCGACAATTTCTCCTTCGGACTGCTCCAGTTCCCAATCGGCAGGGGTAGCAGAAACAAAAATGGCATTGTTTCGCCGTTCGTTCCATTCATCAAAACGGAGAGGCCGATTGTCCAACGCCATCGGTAAACGAAAACCGTGCTCCACCAGATTCTTTTTTCGGGATCGATCCCCGGCGTACATGGCCCGAATCTGTGGAACTGTCACATGCGATTCATCGACAATCATCAGAAAATCATCGGGGAAAAAGTCGTACAAAGTGAAAGGTGGTTCACCCGGCTTTCTGCCATCCATCGCTCGAGAGTAGTTTTCCACTCCGGGACAAAAACCGGTTTCGCGGAGCAATTCCATATCGTAACGGGTTCGCGCACTCAGCCTCTGCATTTCGAGCAGCTTCCCCTGTTGGCGAAACTTTTCCAGACTGGAGTTCAATTCGTCTTCGATCTCGAGCATCGCCGCATCGATCCGCTCCTGTGGTAAAACGTAATGTTTGGCCGGATAAATGCAGATTTCCTTCAGCGTGCTATGTGTGCTGCCGCTCAAGGGATCAATAATGGAAAGAGACTCGATTTCGTCTCCCCACATTTCGATACGGTAGGCAAATTCCTCGTTGGCAGGCCAAAGTTCGATCACATCGCCCCGTACCCGGAACTTGCCCCGAGTCCGTTCGTAATCGTTACGGCCGTAGTGGATGTCGACCAGCTTCAGCAGTAACTCGTCCCGGTCGATGACATCTCCCACGTTGAGCGGGATGATCATCTCGATATAGTCTTTGGGAGAGCCAAGCCCATAAATACAGCTGACACTTGCAACGACAATCACATCCCGTCTGCTGACCAGCGCACTGGTGGCCATCAAACGCAAGCGGTCGATTTCGTCGTTGATCGAGGAATCTTTTTCGATGTAAATATCACGCTGCGGAATGTAAGCCTCTGGCTGGTAGTAGTCGTAGTAGCTGACGAAGTAGGCAACGGCGTTGTTCGGGAAAAACTCGCGAAATTCGGAATAGAGCTGGGCGGCGAGTGTTTTGTTGTGTGAAAGAACCAGCGTCGGCCGTTGTAGTTGCGCAATCACATTGGCCATCGTAAAGGTTTTTCCGGAGCCGGTTACTCCAAGCAGAACCTGGTTCTTCTTCCCTTCACGAACTCCGCGCACCAGCGATTCAATCGCATCAGGTTGATCGCCGGCAGGTTCAAAATCACTGACAAGTTCGAATTCGGGCATTATTTTTCCAGTTGATATTTCCTGCGAGTGTTGAATCACGTATTCTGATTTATTCGTAAAGATAATAGCCGCGCAGAAAGAAAAGTCGAGTGCCTGAATGAGAATGAATACTGAGAAACAAACCGCTTCGGCAGTTTTCACGTTGAGCCTGCTAGTGATATTTCTGGTTGCAACAGGGCAACGGTTGTTCGTTGCTGAGCAAAAAGCATTCGCTGCGGATTCGCCCAACCAGACGGATTCGCGTTTGCAGACAAATTCGCATTTACAAGCGGATTTGTTGATTGTCGGGGGCACAGAATCCGCTTGTGCGGCGGCGGTACAGGCGGCTCGCATGGGGGTTGCCTCGATTGTCCTGGTGAACGATATCGATTGGCTGGGAGGCCAGTTTTCAGCCGAGGCACTCGGAGCGATTGACGAAAATCGCGGGCCGAGCGGTTACGGGCATGGTGTCCCTTTTCCTCGGGCAGGCCTTTTCAAAGAGGTGATCGATCGGATTGAAGCCGACAACCTGAAACAGTACGGACAGTCCCGTCCGGGAAATACGCGCGTCATTACCACGGTTCGCCCGGCTCAGGCCAGGCGAATTTTTGAAGAACTACTTTCGCCGTATGTTTCTTCGGGACAACTCCGCATTGTCTCCAACTACTACCCCGTTGCAGTGACCAAAGATAATCGAGGGAAGCGGGTTGCATCTGTCCGTTTTCGTTCAACAGATTCAAAAAACAGAAGAACGTCCCCGGATTTAACCGTCCAGGCGAAGCTGACAATCGATGCTTCCGACTGGGGCGATGTCATTCGTTTATCCGGAGCCGGGTACGAATTCGGGCCGGATTTGAAAAGCAAATATCATGAGCCGCTCGCGCCAACGTCTCGCCAGGATTATCCGCTGACCGATATGAACCCGCTCACTTATTGCATGGTGCTTGTGGAAAACGAATCGGGTGAGTTGCTTCCTCCGATCAAAAAGCCAGCCCATTACGATGCACGAAATTATCGCAATCACGCTTATCCGAAAGGGAGCAAGTTTCTCTACACAACACGCAGGTTGGTGGATCATTACGAATACCCGGAGATCAAATCGCCCGATGTGATTCTGCTCTGTTTCCCGGCGTTCGATTATCCACTCGATGTTCTGCCCAAGCGTGTTGCCGATACCCTCGAAAAGATGGAACCGGGGGCATCGCGAAAAAACATTGCGGAAATGACACGCGAGCAGAGACAGGTCATTTACGAAGATGCCAAACAGTATTCACTCGGTTTTTTGTATTACATGCAAAGCGAAGTCGACCAAACAGAGAAGGATAAGCGTTACAGTTTAAGACGGTTCCGTTTAACTGATGAATTTGGCACCGCGGACAGAATGCCTCCCAAGCCGTATTTGCGGGAATCGCTTCGTTTGCAGGCGATGTATATGATGAGGCAACAGGATACGACCGGTCACTTGGGACAAGCGACGAATTTCGCTTCGACGATGTATCATGATGGTGTCTGTTGCTGGCAGTTCGAATACGATTTCCATCCAACCGCCAGACATTTTATCACGGGTGATCCAGACGGGCCGTGGACGGGAGTTTTCCGGAAAGGGCGAACCTGGGGGCCACCTTATAGCGGGCTGTCTCTGTTTCCGCTGCGTTCTTTGGTGCCTCGGGAGATCGATGGATTGCTCGCTTCGCAGAAAAATCTCGGTTACAGCAGTCTGGTCAGTTCGGCGGTTCGGCTGCACGATCAAAGCATGGCGATAGGGCAAGCGGGCGGGGCTGTGGCTGCAATCAGTTTGAGACACAACGTGCAGCCTCGCGCCATTCCGTTCGATCGCGTTTTGCTTTCGGAGGTCTGGGGCGGTCTTTGCGCAAAGCATGAAAAAAGAGGGCAACCGGCGATGTTGTGGCCCTTTCATGATGTTGAACCGACCCATCCCGCATTCGTCGCAATCAATATGCTCGCGATCCGTCAGGGCTTACCGTTATCACCGAACCAAACGGAATTTCACCCGGATGAACCAGCCGAGCCGAAGTGGAGGACTGCGGTTGTCGCGCGGTCTTTGGAATCAAAACGATATCAAACAAAGCCGACCGTTCCCGCGGGAAAAATGACGCGTGGTCAATTCGCGATCCGTTGGTGGAATTTGATTGCCCAATTACCGGAGAAGCCTTTTCCACCGCGTCAGCAAGAAAACGATTACGATGCCGACGGTATCGCGGATGCAGACGATCCTCTCCCGATCGATTCGGCAAAAAGTAGCTGGGATGCTTTTGGCATCCCGGAAGATCAGGATGGAAAGCCCCCTGCTTTATCGGAAAATCGGACCGAAGAAATTCGCATCAACTTCACCGGCAAGGAAGCATCTGTTGTTGCT
>JALTOP010000492.1:9218-10069 GCA_027000105.1 Planctomycetaceae bacterium
GCTTTGGGAACGAGTTTGGATTGCCTTTTGATTTGCAAAATGGTTTCGGCTGGTCTCGCGATATCAGTAGCCATTTTCGCAGGCGATCCAATCTGGAAGGTGAGTTGCGGGCAACATTTCTGTTTACCCGCTCTCGTGATCGTTGGGAACACGCAGTGAATAATGGGCGCTATCGGATAACCGTTTGCATCGGAGACGCCGGGTATGAGCAGTCGGGGCAAAATGTGAGGGTTGAAAATCAACCGCTGTTTGAAAACATCACCACGCAAGCGGGCTGGTTCAGGGAAAAAACGATAGAGGTGGATGTGAAAGACGCCCGGCTCACGGTTGAGATCGGCAAAAAAGGGAGTACCACCAACACCTGTATCAATTGGCTGATCCTGCAACCGGTTTCCCCGAAATAAACACAAAAGTAAACGCTGTTTTCAGTTGGAAATCAGGGGAAAATCGGAGGAAGTCCGACCGATTCCCGATTGCAATCGGAAAAGCCGACCGTCCGGACTGTAACTTTGGGAAGTTGAACTCTACAATCTCCGTTTCCCTGGGCAGAACAGATTCAATTACGTTTTATCATTCATTTTTATCTTCATTCACCGCAGTTTTTCATCATGGCAAAAGATTTTCTCAAAGGTGTTCGGGATTCCTACGACGTCATCGTTATCGGTAGCGGCCTGGCCGGACTGACGGGAGCGAACACGCTCGCCAAAGCTGGTCATTCGGTATTGTTGCTTGAACATCATTATCAGCTTGGCGGAATGGCGACGTGGTTCAAACGCCGCGGAGGGCACATCTTCGATATTTCCCTGCACGGTTTTCCTGTTGGGATGATCAAAAGTTGCCGCAAATACTGG
>JALTOP010000493.1 GCA_027000105.1 Planctomycetaceae bacterium
CTTGGGGGCTTCGACTTTTTCACTTTCATCACTTTTGCCGGCTAACTGCCGTTGGAGAATTGCGATTTGACGTTGCTGACTATCTATTTTTCGCACTTTCTCCTGCAAAATAACATCCAGACGGGAAACATTCTGCTGAACCCGGACGCACTGCAGCGCGACGCTGGTCATCTGACCGATTGTGGCGACAAATGTGACGTCTTCCGCACTGAACGGAGAAGACGAGACCTTGGCACCGAGCAGTACAATCCCGGAAAGTTGACCATCAACCTCGAATCCGTGCATCAAGTGGGAGTTGAATTCACGGTGCAACTGCTGTAAATGGGAACTGTGCTGCTTGGAGGAACTGGCGATCCGCTGATAAGACCCCGCCTGCTGCAACTGCTCTTCGGATTCCGCATCGAGCTGAAAAGCCCCCGGCAAATTTGTGCCCCCAACCGAAGCAACCAACTCGTATTGATGGGTCCGGCCGTCCCGAAGATACAACGCACTGTAGCGAACCTGCAGAACTTCCCGACACGAACGCAGCATGTGCTCCGCCAAAGAACGGACATCTGCCACCTTGGCAACAACCGTATTCATCTGATGCATCGCCCGATCCAAGCGATACTTTTCGCGAAAAAATCTACGGTCAATTGCAGATTGCACCCGATCCTTGACCCAGCCCATTGCCAGTATGATCACCGTCAGAAAAAAAGCGAACGGAAGTAACTGCTCGGGCACCGATGCTCCCCGATAGACAGTCAACAGGCTTCCGACCGCAATCAACAGACTGTAAACGACGGTGACCGATTGGCTCATCAGCAGATAAAGCATATGTTTGCTGACAATCTGATCGAGGAGCATCAAACGATGCCGAAAAATCCCGATCGCATACGCAGTCATAAACAGCAAACTGACGACGACCATCGGAATGCGGCCCTTGCCAAGAGCAAGCCCGACCCGATCACCAAAGGAAAGGTACACAGCATAAAACACCAAGGGAACAGCCAGCAGGGAGGCAATCAATATCCATTGCAACTGCTTTTGCTCGGACGGCTGTGTGCATTTGCGATAGTTCTCAATCACAAAATAAACAGTCGAGGCAAAATACAGACAGGAGATCATGATATAGACATCGACCGCGTAGCGCACCCAACTCAAAGCGGAGCGAGCCAACTGAACCGACTTATCATCGTTACCAGAAAAATAGACCAGACTGACCAGTACCGTCATCAAGGTCAACATGAGCGCAGGAACAAAATACAGACCGGCCAGAGTTAAATAGGGGTGCCTGTCGCTGACAAAATGACGCGACGGGTAATTCAGGAAAAAGTGCAACGTCACAACAGGGAGCAGGATGGCACAGTACAGAAAGGGAATCAGTAAAAATGGGCTTTCTGAAATAACCCACCAATAGTAGCCTCCCACAAAAGCAGGCAATGTGAAAAAGCTCAATGCAAAAAAGAGCCGAGCCGCGTGATCGGTCGGGCGATTGTAAAACGACAGGGCAGCCACTGCAAAAATGGCGAATTCCAACAGACACCAAAGGATGGAAAGGGCGACATCGAGTGACGAAACCGAATGGATCCCCAACCAGCACGGCACCGTTTTGCCAGTTGCCAACTGTTTGTATTTGATTCGTACATACTTCCGTTCGGCAGCTTGGGCGGAAAAGTAGTCGATCACAGGGGGCAACGACATGTAAATTCGTTCGATGTCGATTGGATTTTCATTTTCAACCCGACTGTCAAACGAACCGGGCTTACGCCAGGCGGTGCGCAGTTTCTTCATTGCCTGTGCATAATCATTAAATGTCCTGATTTTCTGATCACCCAATTCCAGCAACAGGTCACCTTCACGAGGAGCTTCCCCAAAAAAAGCAGGAAGTTCTTCAGAGGCAAAGAAATCATCGAGCAAAACCCGTCGGACCTGCAAACCGGGGGAATCCGGTTCATCGTTGGTCAATAGACAGCGCAACCCGATATCTGCACTGGTGGCGACATAAAATAGAACCGAAAAACAGTAAATCGCCAAAAACGCGGAGAGCAGCCCGACCACTAAACGATAATAAACGGCTTCAGCACTCTTCATGGTGGTAAACTCCAGGAATATCAGAGGAGGCGGAACAATCGGGGACACCCAACAAGAGGAAGTACCGCCACCACACAGTAAACATAATACACCTGTCGAAGGCGCCGAAGCAAGCGCCGAGGCGCCGAAACATACATTTCAGCGCCGAAATAATGTTGATAGATGCTGACGGCTGACATGTCAGCGCACGTGGAGAGACCTGTTTTGCGGAGTATAATTGAGTGAAATGGGGGTTCTCCTCTTTGAATCAGGTTTATTTCCCATATTTGGCTTATGTTTGGCTTGGGAAAATAGAGTTTGGCATGGAATATGCTCTCTCAATTGCACCAGATGAGTGTTAAGTCACTTACAGGTTTAACCAGCCGCCCTCATACGAGCCGTGGATGTAGCCTTGGTCCCCTGATGAAGCAGCCTGACCCACTCTGCAAGATCAGATTTGTTTGCTACAGCACGAAAATGGAGTTGCTCGCTGAGGGTTTTTTTATGCGCTGATCCTTGTATG
>JALTOP010000494.1 GCA_027000105.1 Planctomycetaceae bacterium
CGGCAGAACACCGATGAGCGAAAAAGGGGATGGCCGGGATCATAACCCGACCGGCTTCACCATGTGGATGGCAGGTGGAGGGGTGAAAGGTGGGCAGACGATCGGCAACACCGACGAGCTTGGCCTATACGCGGTTGAGGATAAAATGCACGTGCAGGATATTCACACCAGCATTTATCATCTGCTCGGATTGGACAGCTTGAAACTGGAATATCTGCATCAGGGACGGCCGGAGCGTCCCACGCTCAATCAGGGTTCCTTCATGAAGAAACTGGTCACCGGGTAGAAAGACCGCCAGGAAACGGTTAGGAAACCGGACAGTTCTCGCTGCGGGGCAGGCCTGGTTGCGGACAGTCCTGGTTGCGGACAGTCCTGGTTGCTGGCGAAGATATCACACCGTCAGAGCACGCCGTATCGTTTGAAAGCTTCGGTGGTGCTCATGCCATTTTTTATGCTTTCGCGAAATTCGCTTTCGTCGTGAACTTTATCCCAGGCCAGTTGGACGACTTCTTTTTCAACATGCTGAGGGACAACGACAACGCCGTCAATATCTGCGAAGACGAGATCGCCCGGCGAGAAGAGGACGCCATCGATTTCAACGGGAACATCGATATCGACAACACGGTTGCGATTTTTGCTGTCGTAGATCGAAGCAGCCGTTGCCCAAACGGGAAACTTCATGGCGCGCATCTGTCGAATGTCCCGAACAGCCCCATCGACAATGACTCCCTTGCAGCCACGATGGCTGGCAGCGGTGGAAAGCAGTTCTCCCCAGATCCCCGAACGAGATGAACCGCCGGCAGCAGCGATCAGAACTTCATCCGGACGGAGCGAATCGACCGCCCGAAGTTCAAGCTCGTAAGGGTGATCATCCTCATGAAACATCTCTCCCCACAAGGTTGTTTTGCATCGTCCAACCAGCACCGTTTCCACTGTCATCGGACGGAGTTGAATTCTTGGCGATTGATGATTCAGGCCGATCGAATCCAATGCATCGCATACCACGGCGCTAAAAAGATGCTCGCGCATCATCTCCAATGTAATCTGTTCAGTCACAGGAAAACCTATCGTTCTATACCGTTTTATCAATGTTCCTGAAGTCGCATCGAGACCAGATCCCGGGCATGTTGTGCCTTTGACATCCCGTATCCCGTCCACTAACTTGATCGTATCTTTTCGAGTGCTGCTTCACAAGCCAGAGCAAGTTGCAGAAAAAAGGTTCCGTAAAGTGATTCTTGCCTCTCTGTTTGATGCGGCCGGCTTTACGTGGATGAGTTTATGTGAGTGTCTCTATGTGGGTGACTGCTGCAGATGTTTTTGCCGCAGGTGGTTATAGCTGCGGAGAATAACGAGAGTCGAAACGGTCAGAACAATTTTGAAACCGGGGAAATTGATGGGATGAAAACATTGACCAAAGAAATCTGGATGGAAATACCGAAGCGACGGGCGATCGTCTCCATCCATCACCAAATTGAACAACTCGTGACTGAAAGCGGGATTTCCGATGGGCTGGCATTGATCAACGCGATGCATATTACCGCTTCGGTCTTTATCAATGACAATGAATCGGGACTCCACGCAGACTATGACCGTTGGCTGGAACAGCTTGCCCCGTTTGATCCCGGCAGCGATCCGACCGCTGGTGGTTATCTGCATAACCGAACTGGTGAAGATAACGCCGATGCCCACCACAAAAGGCAAATTATGGGCAGAGAGGTTGTTGTTGCCATTACCAACGGACGCTTACATCTCGGCCCGTGGGAACATATTTTTTATTACGAGTTCGACGGAAACAGACGCAAACGCATTTTGGTGAAGATGATCGGGGAGTAAACTGTTCTGCAAACACCTCTTTTAGTTTGTAAAATCGCTCACCTGGGCCCATCGATCGATAACGGTTCCTGCACGAATTGCCACAAACAGCCGCTAACTGCCGGAGCGTCCCGTCCGTTTTGACGGCCAGACGCAACTTCCAATTGAGTGAAATGGGAATAGCGAGATTTATTGGGAGTATTGGGGTATTTATCGACTGCCAAGGCCTCTCCTTTTTTCGCTGCATCCGTTTGGCAGAAACTCTGTTCTATACAACTCATTACAACACAACTCATTGAATAGAACACATTAAATCGGCTACAGAGAAACTGGCAGTAGGGAAATCGTCTGCACAAAAAATCGGACAGGAGGAAAGTGCAATAAAGGGACTCGACGATCATCGAGAAAGTGGGAGTAACGGGGGATTAGAGATGCGAATTGGTATCATTGCGATTCAGCATGAATCAAACACGTTTGTGCAAACTGCAACAACATGGGCAGATTTCGAACATGATGCACTCGTTTGTGGCGACGAAGTTCGGCAGCTGTTCGAAGGGGCATTGCATGAAATAGGCGGATTTTTCGCCGGACTGAAGCAGGCGCAGGCAGAAGCGGTTCCGATCTTTGCAGCTCGTGCCGTTCCGGGTGGCGCGGTTGCCAAAGAGACTTTCGATCGATTGCTTGCGACGATGTTCGATCAGCTTGAAGCAGCCGGCAGGCTGGACGGTTTATTGGTGGCACCTCACGGAGCCGGTGTTTGCGAATCGATTCGGGATATGGATGGTTATTGGCTCGAACAGGTGCGACAGAAAATTGGGGACTCCGTTCCGATGATCTGCACTCTTGATGCCCACGCGAATGTTTCACAACGAATGATCGATGCGTGCGATGCAACAGTTGTGTACCGTACGAATCCGCATGTCGATCAATTTGAACGGGGCGTGGAAGCGGCCAGCTTGATAGTACAAACCGTACGAGGAACAGTTCGCCCAGTGCAGGCGGTCTGTCTGGTTCCGGTCGCAATCAACATTGAGCGGCAGCACACGGAATCGGAACCGTGCCGATCGCTGATCGAATCTGCGGATGAAATGCTCAAACTGGATCGTGTCCTTTCCAACAGTGTTGTTCTCGGTTTCCCATACGCCGACGTGGAAGAAATGGGAGCCAGTTTCATTGTTGTGACAGATGATGATCCGGAGTTGGCGGCTGAGTTGGCCGATCAGCTTGGTCATGAACTGGTAACGCGTCGGGAAGAGTTTGTTGCCCACCTGATCGGAATAGACGAAGCGATTGAGACCGCCCAAGACCTGGAAGGGCCGGTCTGTCTGCTCGATATGGGTGACAATGTTGGTGGTGGTTCTTCTGCAGATGGTACGCTGATCCTCCACGCCTTGCAGAAGCAATCGGGATTGAAAAGCTGTGCCTGCCTCTTTGATCCGCAAGCAGCCGGGTTGGCGATTGCAGCGGGAGTCGGGGCCGACATCCCGCAATTTTCCATGGGGGGGAAACTGGATCAACGGCTTGGCCCGCCCCTGATTGCAGATGTGGAAGTCGTGGGCGTTTACGACGGAACATTCACTGAAGATGAAGTCCGTCATGGCGGAAAGACCGAGTACAACATGGGGCCCAGCGCCGTTGTTCAAACTGATTTCGGTGCGACGGTTCTGTTGAACAGTTTTCGAACACCGCCGTTCAGTTTGAAGCAGTTGACTTCCTGCGGGATCGATCCGAAAGAATTTCAGATATTGATCGCCAAGGGGGTTCAGGCTCCGCTGGCAGCTTACAGTCCGGTTTGTTCGCATTCGATTCGCGTCAATACAGCAGGGCCAACCTCAGCAGATATGGAACAGTTGGCCTATTGTCACCGCCGCAAACCGCTGTTTCCATTTGAACGGGATACAATTGAAGTTCGAACGGGAGGCAATTGATGAAAAACATCGTCGAGCTTAAAACAATCACTTGCCGGGGAAAACGTCCCGGCCCGAAATTGCTGATCACCGGCGGTGTGCATGGTGACGAATTTGAGCCGATGGTTGCCATCCGTCGCCTGGCAAAACGGCTCCACAAAGAGGATTTGACAGGCACGGTCACAATGGTGCCCGTGGTCAATGAGGAAGCCTTTCTACTCTGCAGTCGTACGGCGAGTGATGGTCTGGATTTGGCGAGAACGTGTCCGGGAAATGTGAACGGTTCGATCACCGAACGCGTGGCCCATCAGCTTTCGAATCTCATTCAAGAAGCGGACTACTACATTGATCTGCATACCGGCGGGACAACGATGTCGATCTATCCGCTGGCCGGTTACATGCTGGATGTCGATTTGAAAGTACGAGATGCCCAGCACAATATGGCCCGGGCCTTCAATCTGCCGCTTGTTTGGGGAACCGATCCGAATCTTGACGGCCGCTCGCTTTCGGTTGCGCGGGATGCGGGAATTCCTGCGATCTATGTCGAATACCATGGGGCAGCCGTTTGTGATCCCTCGGGGGTCGATGCGATGGTCGAAGGGTGTCTGAACACGATGAACCATCTTCAGATGCTCACCCGCCCCGAACCCGTCCCCTCTGTTTTGTATGACGTACAGGAAACACGATCCGATTCCGGCTTCTTTCAGCGTTCGCATCTTTCGCCCTGCGATGGTTACTTTGAAACGGATCGTCTCATCGGTAACTTTATTAACCGGGGGGAACTGCTAGGTACGGTGGTTGATCCGCTTGGTGAGACCCGCGTCGATATTCCTGCGGAAACCACGGGATTGATCAATTGTCTGCGGACATTTCCCTCGGTCAGAAAAAATGATTCCCTTGGTTACATTGTCGAAACTGGAAAGAATTCAAATGAATGACCGTCCCGTCGTATTCATTACCGGCGCAGCAGGTGGAATTGGCTCTGCCGCCTCTCTGGAGTTTGCCAAACGCGGTTATGATGTCGCGATGGCAGATATCAACGTGGAGAAACTGGAAGATCTTGCTGGGAAAATCAACACCGGCGATGCCCAGGCCCTGCCGGTTCCCGGTGATCTGTCAGACCTCGAATACGCGAAAAGGGCCATTGACAAGACGATCGAGTCTTTCGGACGTCTTGATGTTCTGGTGAATAATGCCACCTGGCGGGAGATTGTTACCATGCGAACAATTTCGCTTGAGTCGTGGGAAAAAACGATGAGAGTGGGAGTGACCGCCCCTGCTTTTCTCTCACGTTGGGCGGCAACGCAGATGGAAAAACAGGGAGGAGGAGTCATCATCAATGTTTCGAGTATTCAATCGCAATCGGTCGCGGGAATCAGCCCGGCCTATGTGGCTTCCAAGGGAGCGATCGACGCTTTAACCTACGAATTGGCCACTTTGTGGGGGCCAAAAGGAATTCGTGTTCTGGCCGTCAATCCCGGTGCGATCGATACCGATGGCAGTCGCGATTATGAATCGGACGAGGGAGATAACCTGACCACGGAGCTTCGAAAATGGAGCGAAGAAATGATCCCCCTGCGCCGATGGGGACGCGCCGAAGAAATTGCCAGAACCATCGCCATGCTCGCTTCAGAAGACGCCAGCTATATCACGGGCACGACCATCGTCGCCGATGGTGGTGTCAAAATGCAATTTTCCCCGTATCCATTCAAGCATCAAATGTTTCCGGAAGAATATCAACCATGAGTCTCAGCAAAAACTTTTGGCGGTGGGCAGATAAAATTTCTTTTGTCGAAGAAGGTTCGCGAATCACTCTCGGAGAAGGGGATACGCCGCTGATCAGGTCTCGCCACATTGGCCCGCAGATGGAGTTCGAGCATCTTTACTTCAAGCTGGAAACAGCAAACCCGAGCGGCTCTTTCAAAGATCGCTTTGCGGTTGTCGCCGTGGCCGATCTGCTTTCCCGTGGTGTGAAAAAATGCCTGGCGACATCGAGTGGCAACACCGGGGCTGCCATCGCCACCTACTGTGCGGCTGCCGGTATCGAGTGCACCATCGCGATTCTCGAAACAACGCCCCTCGGTAAACTGACGCAAATGCTCGCTCACGGGGCGAAACTGGTTCGCGTCAAGGGGTTCGGCCTTGATCCCAAATTGAGCGAAGCCATTTTCGAAATGCTTTCCAGAATCGGCAAAGAACAGGGCTGCCCGCCACAGATTAGTGCTTTCCATTACTCACCCGTAGGAATGTCGGGCACACAGACCATCAGCTACGAACTGGCTGAGCAGTTTGCGGAAATCGAAAGTTATCCCGATCACGTTTTTGTTCCCGCAGGCGGCGGTGGATTCGCATTGGGGACAATCGTCGGCTTCGAACAGATGGCACAAACCGGTTATCCGATGCCTGCCGTCGAAATTGTGCAACCGGAAGGAAACGACACGATTGCTTCGGCTCTTCGGAACGGAAAGGAAAAAGCGAATGCGGTCAATTGTACCACCGCGATCAGCGGGTTGCAGGTCGCCTCGGTGATTGATGGCGATGACGTTCTCACACACGCCCGGGCATCGGGTGGAACGGGGCATATTGTGACTGACGACGACATCTGGAAGGTTCAAAAACGCCTGGCTCGGGAAGAAGGAATCTTCAGCGAACCAGCCGGCGCGGTGGCAACCGCCGGAGCGTTGAAAGCGATGGCAGCTGGTGAGATCGACCCCGGTAAAAAAATCGTCTGTTTAGTCACCGGCTCCGGTTTCAAAGATCCCGTTTCCATCGATAAGATGAACGAGGGAATTGAAGTCCCCACACTCGATATCGACGAAACCGCCGCGTTGCTGCAATCCTGAATAAATCATAATTACCCGAGGTTTAATACCCCCGGCTCGCCTGAAAAAGAAACATCCAGAGATGACAAAACAATTTGGTCGCTACCGAACAAAAATTATCAGCGCATTATGTACGCCGCTTAATGAAGATGAATCATTGAATGCCGAATCGCTGGTGATGCACATTGAAGACCAGGTGCAAGCCGGTTTTGCCGGGCTGCTGGTGGGGGGATCGATGGGGTTGATGCAGTTGCTTGGCGATCGGACCTATCGCGATTTAATCGAACAGGGTGTCCGTGCGAACAACGGCAGACTCGAAATGCTGGTCGGCGTCGGTGATACCAGTTTTGCCAGAACACGCGACCGAATCGATTATGTTCAGCAGTTCGATATCGATGGCCTGGTCGTTCTGACTCCCAGTTGGCGGAAATTCAGCAAAGACGAATTAGTCGAGTATTACAGCGATCTGGCCAACCACGCCGAGAAGCCGATTTATCTGTATGATTTGCCCGGCTTGACCGGTGTTTCAATCGATATCGAAATCATGCGGCGACTGGCCGATCATCCAAACATTGCGGGCATTAAATGCTCCGGCTCCTGGCAGGGCACACGTCAATTGATGAGCGTGATGGCGGAACGGATTCGTGTCATTCCTGCCCAGCCGCTGATCATGGATCAACTGATACGCCTTGGCGTGGAAGAAAACCTCGACGGAATTTACTCGATCTTTCCCGAGTTGACAGTAAAAATTATCGAAGCAGCCGAAGCGGAAAAGTGGGTAGAAGCGGAACAATTGACGCACGAATTGTCTGAACTTCTGCTTGTTCTGATCCGTTACGACGTGATGCCAGCCGCACTGGCTATTTTGAATGCTCGTGGCATTGCTTCAGCGACAACCCCCCGACCGATTAAACCGTTGAGCAAAGAAAAACAGCAGAAACTCCTGCAAGAACCGGCCATCGCCAGGCACTTGGGTAAGTTCAATGACTAATCCTTCCAAATCAACTACAGCTGAAATAGAAGCTGAAATTCATCGAGTCTGTTCGCTACTGGGAAGCATTGCCCGGCAATATCCGAATGATTCGCCGGAAGCGCTTGCCATTCGAGATGCAGCCTTTGCATTTCAACAGCTACAATGGCACAAGGGACTGTTGCAATCTTATCGAAAATTAAAAGCAGCTTTGAATGGTGAGAAAGATGAGGAAATCAGAAAAAAGTTGATCGAGTCTGGAATTGATCCAGATGAATTAGACGAAGAAATTTAGCGTCACTTAACCCAGATCAACTGGAACTAATCAAGGAAAGTTATAATAACCACAGAGACGCAGAGGCCACAGAGAGAAGAATATTCTGCATCCTTTGTAAAGTATTGAAATTTGATCGGCTATTTGATTTTGTTCCTTTTCTTTGCTTCGCCGCGTCTTTGCGTGAAAAATAATACCATTATTAATCACTTCTTGTTGTTTGCCTCAGTGCCCTCTGAGTCTCTGTGGTTTATTTCTTTTTTCTTCGTAGTGATAATATCCTGCTGGTTCTGGACAGTATTATCATTGACAAGAATCCAGGTTGCTTTTTTATCTTAACATGACTGACTTTTGTATGTGATGCACGAGGAGCGATAAGCGATGCCTGATTTTGTCGACATCATTTTTTGGCACACGTGGTGGCGATATCCCGCTTCTCATGCGACGGCGTTCGACACCGTCTATCATTGGTTCAATATTCTGGAAGGTTGTGCCTGGTTCGTTTTTTCATTTTTGACACTTCGCCGCTTCCTCAAAAACAGAAATTCTTCGCTGGAGTTGTGTTACAGTCTTGCGTTTTTTACCTTTGGGCTGTCCGACTTCTGCGAAGCCTACGTGCAGGCATCCTGGCTTATCTGGTTCAAGTTGCTTAACCTGATCGCCTTGTTTTTACTGAGGCGAACGGTCATGTCACGCTATTACCGCACAGCAAAACTGTTCTGAACGGGTTATTCCACTTCCGTTGGCCAATGAGTCGCCCTCATCATCCCTCCTTGAAGTTTGTTGAAACAATCCACAAGAAAAAATGAGAGCAACATCTCTCATAATGCGCAATCCCCTATTCTACCGATTCTTCCCGAAAGTACGCGCTGGCCGGGTGTTCTGGTTGCAGTTTTGTGCCACGACTTTTCACGCTGGTAGTGTTTTGGTGTTCGGAGTCGCGAGATGGGCCAGATGCAGTGTGCGTACCCGTATGGACGGCGGGAGGTACAGCGGGGAGGCGACCCTCAAACTGCGAGACATGACAATGGAACACCGCGAAGAAAAAGGATATGACACAGAGATGGCCGACCACGAAAAAAGTCCGTGACAAAACGAACAACCGTTTGATACAATCCACGTTGTGACAGTTTTTAACTTACATGCCAGCTGGGAGATGTGCCGCTTGCAGGTGGTAGGCAGAAACTGGAGTTCCCCAGGAATAGTGCGCGCTCGAATAAGAGTGTAAACTATATTCAGGAGGACTCACAATGAGCAAGAGGCAAACGGTAAAGCAGTCAAAGCGGACTCGACGTACCATTCAGTGCTGCGTTCAAGATTCTCGCGGTGAAGATGGTGACGGAGCAAGGTTACAGGATCGCTGAGGCGGTTCGCCAACTGGGTATTAATCCGAATCGACATGGCTTGGGTGGGTCCCTCATGGTCGCGCTTGGCTATCTATTGCTCTTTCTTGTCGGCATGATCAGGCAGATTCGAAGCTTACAGGATCGCCTTGATACCTTGGAAGGAAAAATGCCAGCTAACCATATTTAGCTGCGGAATTACGAGTGCCCCTGAAAGACCAAACGAACTGGCGTAAAACGGCAACCTGAATTATTCCTTTTGTTTGAGTATCAGCATGAACGACTTGTCGGGATCTGATCCTGCTGAAACACCACTGATCATCACTGCAGACGACATCAAGGAGTTGCCTCGAGGTGGTGTCTCGATTCTCTATAGCCTGGCGATGTGTGAAGATGATGCTGAGTTCGTCGTCAGGGCAGGCAGATTACCTGAGCGACGACTGACCGTCCTGTTGACCTTGCCGCTGCTGACTGTCGGTGCCGCCCTTGCTGTTTTTGTCTGCAACAGCCCAAGAGAGGAGGCTTTCTGGCTGGGCATCGCATTGGGAGGGACTCTTGGCATTGGGGGTGCGTTTTCCCTTTGGAGCTTCTTCGCCTTCGTCACACTTCTGCAAAGCCTTCGCTCCCGGTTGCTGGTTATCGATCGCTTGACTGGTCGTATTACGTTACCCCGCGCGAACTTACATTTTGAGTCGAATGAAAGTGTGGCCTTGCTTGCATATTCATATCTTGAAAAAGGCCGCCGCCACGATTTCAGCTTCATCAGCAACCGAGCGTATCGTCGTGATCAATGGGTTACGGAAGTCGGTCTGATCGCAAGCAAAAAAGCCCCGGGAAGCGACGCCGAACGCTATACACCGTTGTGGCAACGACGGGTTGGACGCTGGTTTACCTGGATTGCCCCCA
>JALTOP010000495.1 GCA_027000105.1 Planctomycetaceae bacterium
GAGTTTTTCGTAATACGTATATCGTTCTTCAAACGCCTTGCCGGTCAGGTCGTGCAGATCAGACACATCGTCCGGGCTGAACAATGTCCATTCACCGCCGCTTTGAACACGTTTCATGAAGAGATCGGGAATCCAGTTCGCGGTGTGCATATCATGAGTACGCCGACGGTCATCCCCCGTATTTTTTCGAAGTTCAAGAAAATCTTCGATATCCAGATGCCACGTTTCCAGATACGCACAAACAGCCCCTTTGCGTTTGCCCCCCTGATTCACGGCAACGGCGGTGTCGTTGACAACCTTCAAAAATGGAATGACTCCCTGAGACCGGCCGTTGGTTCCATGAATATGGGAGTTGGTTGCCCGGATGTTCGTCCAGTCGTTTCCCAATCCGCCTGCCCATTTGGAGAGCTTTGCGTTGTCGGAAATGACCTTGAAAATGTGATCCAGATTATCCTCGACGGTTGAAAGATAACAGGAACTCAATTGAGGATGCAGCGTCGCAGAGTTGAACAGCGTAGGCGTGGCAGACGTGAACCGCATCGTCGAGAGCATATCGTAAAAGCGAATCGCCCATTCTTCCCGCTGTTCTCCCTCGTTGATCGCCAGTCCCATCGCGACACGCATCCAGAAGAATTGAGGCGTTTCAATCCTGCGTCCGTCGATATGGATCAGATAACGGTCGTAAATGGTTTGGACGCCGAGGTACTGGAATAATTCATCACGTTTGGGTTGCAGGGCATCGGCCAGTTTGGTCAGATTGAACTCCCGCAATTCTGGAGTTAGCCGTTCAGACGTAATACCATCAATTACATAGTGTTCGAACTGATTGCGATAAACCTGCTCCAGTTTTTTGGCCGGTGGAACACTCCCAAGCGTGTCGTGATAAATGACGTTGAGCATCAAACGCGCTGCGACGGTATCGTAAGCCGGATCAATTTCAATGCGTGTCCGGGCGGCTAAAATCATTGCCCGATAAATCTCTTTGGTGGTAATACCATCATAGATCGATTTCAGCACTTCTTCCATCAACGCTTCAACCGAACAGGTCTCCTCCAGCCCGCGACAGGCCTCAGCCAGTTTCCGGGTAATACGGCCTGGATCGAAAGCAACGCGTGTCCCATCATCCAGTTGCACATGGTTCTGGACGCGCTGCGGTCCCTCGTCTGCAAATCCCTCTTCTCCCCGTAAAGCGCGCAGCTTCGCATGTTCTGCCCGGTAAACGATGTAACGTCGAGCCACCCGATAGTGCCCGTGTTGCATCAACAGCATTTCGACGGCATCTTGCACATGCTCCACGTCGACCCCCTGCCTGGAGGAAGCAGATGGTTCGATCTGCTCACACACGCCATTCGCAATCAGCTTGATTTGGGCCACGACTTCTTCGTCAAGAGGTTGGTCATCCGCCAAATTCAGTTCGGCTCGGAAGGAATTCTCCATCGCCTTTCCGATTCGGGCCAAATCGAAAGGGACCACTCGACCATCGCGTTTTCTAACAATCCAATCCGTTTGAGGGCGCGTCATTCCTGATTACTCCTGAAAGTCTGTTTCCGTACTGATGCAAATAAACTAATGACCACCTGCCTGTTTCGCAAGATGCGCGCAAAGACCACCTTTGCCATGCCATGAGAGCGAAAAAGAGGACTACCTTTTCGAAAGAGAAAAAGAGCGAGCCGAGTTGTAACTGAGGGAGATTTTCCAAGAAAAACCGCTCTGGGATGCCCATTGCGTCCTGTTGCAAAATGAGAAGGGAGAGGTACTCAGCACGACTGATTCCATTCCGTCAATCTCCATAGAAAAAACAACTCATGCGATACTGTACAAACTCTGAAAAAATGAAGATTTTCATGCAACTTTCACAGAATTTGCAGCCTTTCTACAGATTGGCTCGTATCAGGCCCGTGTTTGTCTCACACCCTGTTTCCCACTGCAGGCGTCTTGCGAGTCTCGCAGGGCAGTCGGGTGAGAGACCCAATATAAAGGAACTTCACAAAGTGTCAACACTAAATATGGTATGTCTCGGCAGAAAGAAGCACAAGGCATGATCCCAAATTGTTGAAAAATCGTTAAGTGCTTGAAATACAGGAGATAGCGTTGTGCGAGCCATGTTGATAAATTGTTAGCAAGAAGGAGAAATTCCTCGCAGATACTGTACAGGAACCTTGATCACGGAACCTGAAAATGGAGGGAAATACCTCCCGGTTTCTCAGCTTCATTCATCGTTTGAGTCTCCCTTTCCGCTGTCTGTTTCAGAGGTTAGGACAATCGAAGAGGAAGGTTTGACCGCTCAAAAGATTCTGGTTGGGACGGCTCTGCAGAATCTGTGAAAAAATAAATATTTTCTTAAAAAAATCTTAACAATAGCTGCCCGGTAAACATTGCAAAAAGCCGCTTAAGCTTTGTTGGTGCACGGTTCGATACTAGCAGGAGATGTGAAGATTTTCGGCTTATTCCGGTTTTTACGATGACTTTCAACTCGCAATCATCGTTCAGCAACTAGTCATCGTTCAGCAAGCGGTTCAATCACAAGGCTTCCTCCAATGGGAATGTGTGAAACTTGTCATG
>JALTOP010000496.1 GCA_027000105.1 Planctomycetaceae bacterium
ACGTCTGGCTCATGTTGCACCCAGGTTGTGACTTGCCCAACTGAACAATCGCCCTCGCGATTCTGATGCTGGGTTCCCCGCGATGTTGAACATCGCGTTCGTACCTTCAGAAAACGATTACGAGCTTCTGTTTCTCTTTCAGCATGCGGGATTGGATCAGTATTTCATCCTTCACCTTCGCGGCTGCTCCCGGAATTTTGATAACGAACTGCTTCGCTTTCATATCGAATTTGCCGTAATACTTTTGGGGAAATTTGCTGCCGCGGTATTCACCGATCGGTGTTGTGTAGCCATCATCGCCGGTCAGGAAGCCGGAGAGATCTTCCTTGCGGTACTTTTTGATTTTGGGTGGCAATTTGATCTGAATGATAATCAGGTAATCCTGCCTCGGTTCGGGATCTTCAGGTATCGTCCAGGCAGTGAAACTTCCTTTGCTGACAACATTCCCCCCCGTCGGAACTCGAAACCCGAACTGCTCTCCCACCTTTTCTCCCGAGTTGTTTTTCAGAAAAGCGGGAGTAGCGATCAGTTCGGTCGGTTGATCCTGCATCAAATTTGGTTGCTCGGGAGAATCGGAAGCTTTCGGGACATCCATTGTCACATCGTACAGTTCTTCAAGATCAAGATCCTCCTCCGCGGCGACATTGGAACTCAGGACAAATTCTTCGGTTTTGTCGCTACGGATAATGTACAATGAGAAAGCGAAAAGCAGTAACAGGTGAACAATCAATGATATCCCGAGTCCGGTTGCAGTCCCCTCGGCGATCCAGCGTCTGATTTTCCCCTGAAGAGTCGGTTTTTCTTCCGCGTTCCCGGTTTGGCGGGCATGACCGGCGGGCAACACTCCGGGCGTCCCACGTTTTCCCGAACGTGTCCTGATGCCTAACGGAGATTTTGATGTCGGATTCACGATATCCACTTCATGCTGTTGCAAGAAATCACTCATCGTAGGGACTCACCGTTCCCCGAACATGCCGTGTCTTCCATGCGATCAGTGAATCGATACTCAAGGCCCCTGCTCCGGTAACCATCAGAACAAGCAGAGCACCAAAGAACGTCACATGTCCTGCCACTTCTTCCCGGAAATAAAAGAAGGAAAGCGTTAACACAAGAAAAGCGATGATGGAAAAAGTACGAGTGAAAAACCCCAATACCAGAACGAGACCAACGGCGAACTCAATCACGCCAACTGCAAAGACCCACATCGCTGTGCTGACAGGAATCACGCTTTCCAGCTTGTAATCGATAACAACCGCTTCACAGACACGAGGGTTCATCGCCTTTTCCGTGATCGACAGCCAGATTAAAGTGGAGCCCAATGCCAATCGGAGAACCACACCGGTGTGCCGCTGCAGGAAACGCCAAAGAAAATTCAATGAACGGCTCAACGGATCGATATCGAGAATGTTATCGATACTGGGTGGGCCATCCCCATGAGCCGCTATCAGCAATGCCGCCGCGCCCGTCTCCATCGATCCCAAAAGATAATGGCTGGTGTAAAGACCGTAACAGTAGATTCCGAACGCGACGAGCGCGCTGAGTCGGATCATAAAGCCGACAATCAGAAAAAAACCGATCACAACTTCAAGCGTGCTGAGTGCCTCGCCGGGCACATTCGGTAACAGCAACACCTGTTTGGTACCTGCAACCACAAAGGCGACTCCCAACGAAACCCGCAGGATAAGCGGTATGAAGCCGTGATATTTCAACAGGCGATTATGGATTCCGTGGCAGGCCTCACGCAGTGGTTTCACCAACTCGCACGCTGCAAAACCGAGAACCGTAACAACGAGCGTTGCAACAATCATGGAAAGGTACAGCGGATCGAACAGTGGGGAAAGAAGGAAGCTCCAATCCCGGCCTGCCAATGCCTCCAGCTTTTCCGGGTCGACAATGTACGTGACATGAGCCAGTGGAAGTGCTGGACTTTCAGGAAAGGCAATCATTCTTTTTCCTTTCCATCGTTCTTTTTGCCCTGGATGATTTCGCCGGGTTCGACAATGCGCCCTTCAAGAGTCCTCAGAAAAGCCAGCAGGTCGTCTATCTCATCATCGGAAAGATCGAGCGGATGGATGATCGGATCGAGCAAAGGATTCTCACCCGCCCCCGCATTGTAGAATTCAATCACCTCCCGCAGACTCGCGATACTCCCATCGTGCATGTAGGGAGCCGTCAACGTCGCATTGCGTAGTGAAGGAGTACGAAAAGCCCCCTTATCTTTCGGGTCTTTTGTCACCGCGAACCGACCGGGATCGTCGCCCTGCCCCACACCCAGATTGTGAAATTCATGGTCGGAAAACAGGGGAGGAATGTGACAACTCCCGCAGCGTGCTTTCCCGAAAAACAGGGAACGGCCGCGCTGGGCAGAAAGACTGATGGCCTCATGCTGACCGGATTCGAAGCGATCGAAATCGGAATCTCCCGAAAGCAGCGTCCGTTCATAACAGGCGATCGCCTTGGCGATCGTTCTCAACGAAGTCGGCTTGCCGAACGCTTTTTTGATCCGTTCGCCATATTGGGAATCAATTCGTTCCACAAATTTGTCTTCATCTTTGAAGCCCATTTCCGCATGATCGAAAATCGGCCGTACCGCCTGTCGTTCCAACGAAGCGCTTCGTCCATCCCAGAACAGGGAACGATAATAGGCGGCATTGAGGATTGTCAGTGCATTTCGCTTTCCTTGACGTCCGGCTATTCCTTTCGAAATGGCGACCGGTTCCGCAAAACCGTGATCCGGTCGGTGACACGTTGCGCACGAAACAGTCTGATCCTCGCTGAGAAGTTCATCGAAAAAGAGGTCTCGGCCCAATTCAATTTTCTGCATGGTCAAGGGATTATCGATCGGCATCGGAAGCATCGGATCCAGGCCGAGGGGGATCTTCAGATCGACATTCTTTGCTTCGTAGTCCCAGAAAAACTTCACCTTCCTGAACGGCACCGAACTGCCCAGCATCCCGTCAACAATCAGCCAGACCTGTCCTTTCAGCGGAGACGATTTGGCCACCAGTTCTTTTTGACGACTGATTCGCTCAAACGGAACTTCTTCCTTTTTGCCGTCCGGGTATTCGATGGTCAATTGACCAACAAAGCCTGCCGGATCCATTTCCTGGCGGAACGCATTGGATATCCACAAGCGATGCGTTCCCTCCCGATGACTGACCAGTTCAAGATGAAATTGCCCGGCCATGCTCACTTTGCCACCCGGATGCAGCGGTCTGTGCATGTGATAGTTCGCAATCTGCCTGGCCTCCTCCTGGGAAACATACTGCTTCTGCTTCGCTTTCCATGCCCCGGAACGCAAAGCGAGCAGCATCGTTATCAGCCAGATAGCACCAAACAGGACAGTCCTCAAGTTCATATTGAAATCGACTCCACCTGATGAACACCTATTGTCAAATGAAAAATCTGCATCATCCAATCATTTTTTGGGCCTTCGTATTTTCCCGAAGGAAGCAAAGTAGGCTTGGGCAATCGGTTTCAGATCGACCCCGTAAACCACTCGTAATGAATTCCCGACTTCTCCACCCTGTTCAATCGCATGAATGAACGCAGAGAGTTTTTTCTCTCCTCCCTTTTTGAGCAGAAACTCCGACAGGGTAAATCCGACCGGAAGCGTTTTTTCCGCCGAAAAGAATGCTCCATCGTTGAAAACGTCGCTCGGGTTCTCCAACTCTTCCAGAGAGTCGATCGCATCGTATCGCAGCTCCTGCAGGTAGGGATCCTTGCGTGGTGCTTCTGAGGCGGATAACGCCAATCCGACTCCAAGAGTGAACCATTCCGGAAACGCCGCATCCAATGTGGCGATGTATGCGTTGGTCGTTTGAATAATGAAATTCATCTGGAGAGCGGGAGCTTCAACATTCGATCTGTCTCCGATATCTTCCAAAACGACAAAAGCATCCCCTTGCGTTTCAGTGACGACGAAAGTTCCAACAGAGTTGTTCTCGATCCGCCTTTGTCTCACCACTTTGTTGAATTGCTCAAACGATTCGTGATCAGCAAGAACGAAAACGGCCAGTTTCCCCTTCCAAAGTCTCTTTTCCTGGTCAGGCGCGAACAGTTTCCGCAAGCGTTCGATTTGCTTTCCAGACCATTTTTCGAGTTTTTTGAGTCGGTCTTCAGAAACACTGCCATAAAGAAATAACTCCTCTGTTTCCAGAAAAACCGGTTCGACATCGGGAAAGGCTTTTTTCCACTGGAGTCCCGATTTTTCCTTGCGGTATTTCACAAATTGCTCGGGCGTCAACGATTTCAACTCGGCAGCGAGCATCTGGCTTTTGGTCGGATTCAATGCGCGTAGCGGAGTTCGCGGATCTTCTCCATCGTAGCGGGCGCCTTCAGAAATCCATGTATAAACGTCGTCATAATTTTTGCGATAGACCTTTCCCTCCAGTGGCATCCGCATCGATTCGTCCCTGCTTCCCATCAACTGGTACAACCGACTTTTTTCCGGATGACCGGGGATGATTTCCGCTCCCTTGTTCCCTCCTCGCATCAATGTTTCATAACTGGTCAAGTAAAGTCCGCCGCCCGGCTTTTTCCCCTGATGACAGCGTTGACAATACTTAACCATGAAGGGAGCGATATCTTTTTTGAAGGAAACTTTTTCGTTGCCCGTCGCCCTGGCGTATTTCAATGGTGGCAGGTCTTCTTTCGGTTTGAGAATTTCATCCAGTTCCTGTTCTTCATCTTCGCCATCAAATTTCGCCCCCTGATTGATCCACAACGCCAGCGTGGCAATTTCAAGACGAGACAGGGCAGGTGACTTCCGGGGCATGCGGTCTGCTTCGGGAGCCAGCAATCGAGCCATGATCAAACTGCGGCTTGCGTTTCCGGCTATCAGCAAAGGGCCGCTTTCCCCTCCTTTTTTCATTTCTGCATAAGATTCGAGATGCAACTTTCCCTGCGGATCGTCCGAGTGGCATTTGACACAATGTCGATTCAGAATCGGCGCAACATGTTTCACAAAACTGACACGATTCTGCTTCTCCTTATATCCTTTGGGATCCTTCAGCTTTTCAATGGTCTGACGTTTCAAGGCGATCAGCTTTTCAATCGCCTCGATTCCCTTGTGAGACCGGGCCAGATCTGTCTTGACGATATATTTTTCCAGACGCCGTTGAACGTCATCGAGCTTTTTTTCCGCCTCATCGTATTTTTTGTGACTAATCAGGGTCGTCACTTTCCTCAACTCTTTATGAAGTTGGGCAAACTCCTTTTTCAGCGAACTCTCTTTTTTCTGCGCAACCAGTTTTTGTGCAAGCACCCGATCGGCATCAGCCCCCGTGAAAATGAGAATGATCGCCAGGCTTACCAAAAGGGCCTTCGTCTTCATATCACACCCTCTCATGTCGTCTTCATCCCGTCATCCTTTCAGACAGTCGACAAATATTCCCGAAAGCGATACCGGAGGGAAACGGGCCGGGATCGCTTCAGGAATATCTCTTGTCTGTCAAATCACGCGAAAAGCCCCAAGCCTTTTTCTGAAGGCGTATAACCGGGGAAGAAATCGGCGGGCAGGTCGAACTTCATGTGCTGGCGAAGAACGTCGGCGTATATTTCCCGGAAATCGGTCGTCACCTGCAAATCCCGTTTCTGGAACAGTTCAGCTGGTTCCAATCCGGTCCAGCGACCATAGATATGACCGCCCTTGACTTGCCCTCCCAGCAGCCAGGTCGCTCCGCCGTGACCGTGATCAGCCCCGTCGTTTCCGTTCTCCTTGGCGACTCGACCAAATTCAGTCGAGACGACGATCAACGTTCGATCCAGATGCGGCCCCAAATCGTCCATGAACGCGGCCAGACCTTCGGAGAGGAACGACAGCATCCTGTTGAGTGTTCCATCGGTGCTTCCCATGCCGATGTGGTGATCCCAACCGTTAATATCCGTTGCTGCAACGGACAGCCCAACATCGGACTTGATCACTTTGGCCAGTGATTTCAACCGACTGGCGAACCAACCGCCGGGGTACTCCTGAAATGTCGCCCCCGTTTCCGGTGCTTCCCGCGGTCCCTTGTAGGTGCTGTCATCAGCATCGCCATAGAGAACTTCACGAAGACGGCGCAACCCCTGAATTGTCTGCGTGCCGGATGCCATAATCGGATCCGACATCAATCCGTCCTCCTCCTTTTTTCGGTCTCTGCTTTTGAGACTTTTGCGCGAACTCGTTCCGGATTGTTTGCGGGCGGCAGCACGTTGAGCGACACTCAACGCTTCGGGATCGCCACCACTGTAAAAATCCTCGAACAGGTCGAGAACTTCTTCGATGTCCCGCAGATTGGGAGGGACTGCGATCGCTGGATACGTTCCGCGCAGCGATCGGGGCAACCTCTCCTGCATGGCCAGTGCCCGCAACTTTTTCGGATCTTCACCACGTGGATTGGCCGTCGCGGTCAGATAGCGATTGAGCCAGCCATCGGTGATCGTCCTGTTCCCCGGAGCCGCATATTCCATGTAATCCTGGGCTTCAAAATGGCTGCGCGTCTGGTGAGGCGAGCCACTGTTGATCACCACAGCAAAACGTCCCTCATCGTAAAACCGCTTCAACGGTTTCATCGCAGGGTGCAGTCCCCAGCGATTATTCAGTTTGATGACATCCTCCTTCTGAATGGCAATGGTAGGACGGATTTTGTAGTAGGTTTTGTCGGTGTAAGGCACAATCGTATTCAACTGATCCTGCCCGCCACGCAGAAAGATCATGACAACAACCGGATCCGGGTACAGATCCGAAACCGGATTCTTCTTTGGTTGAACCGCCAGCGAGTTCTTTGTTATTGCAAGCCCCGCTCCAACAGAAACAGCCCCTGCGCCGGTGTTGCTGAGAAAGTCGCGTCGTCTCATTATCGTTCTCCCTGTCTGGTTAAATGCCTGTGTTAAGTGTGAGAATCAATGGAAATAAACTGCCCGAAAAAGGTAGCGATTCTGTTACTGCCTCTGGAATTCAGGGGAACCGAGCAGTATTCCGACAATGTAACGGCCCAGTTGTTCCGGTTTAGGATTGAACCGGGAGTATTTGGCGATCACTTTTTCGAGTGCCTTATCCGTTTTCTCGGTATGCCCCATCGGCAAAATCCTTTTGGAAAGAACTTCTTTCCACTGCAGCGGATTGTTCGGCTCCAGTCCTTCCCAGTATGAAGCAGGGATTTCAACGCCGGGAATCCACCCCATACCGAGACCGACACCGAACTGCCAACGATCAGCCATCACACCCGGATCGCGCCAGACATCGGCCTGGTCGTAGTAACCGGTCGGGTCTTCACACTGATAGATCGGCTCACTCAACGTCAGCAGTGCCTGATGGATACCGGCTGTCGAGACTATTTCCGCATTGGTGACGCGCAAAGCACTGACAACGTATTCGAACGGGCGTTTGAATTTCGTCTGATAATTCGCAGGATCGAAGAATTCCTTATCATAAAAAATCGCGCGATAGGTTGTTGGCAAATCTGTTTTATTTTTACGTCTGAAGGCCTTGGCAACCCGTTCAACCATTTTTTGCGAAGGTCGATCATTGACGTAATAGCGGCACAGTTTGTAGGCGATGAATTCCGCTGTTCCGCGATGCTTGACCAACAGGTCGAGAACAGCCTGCCCTTCCTGGATCGGGTTTCTCGGATAGGCGGGAATCCGGACTTTCAGGATTTTTCTGGCTCCGGTGGCGTGCATTTCCGGTCTGAACAGGAATTCGATCGGTTTGCTCGGATCCTGCTGAACCGTCCAACCGGTCAGTGCTTCCGCCACGGCGATGACATCCGCCTGGGTGTAATAGTTATCCACACCAAGAGTATGCAGTTCCATCAATTCGCGGGCATAGTTTTCATTCAGGCCCTTCATTTTGGCGATGTCAATCGCGTTCAGAACGGTTGAATAATCCCGGGTTTTCGCAAACTCCTTACGAGCCACTGCGAGCAGCTCTTTTTGAGGAGTGGCCCGGGAAATGAAGTTGTCCAGAAAGACCAGCATCGCCGGGTGACGTGCCTGCTTGTTCAACATCGCCTTGAACGTCCCGAGTGCCTCGGCTCGAATCACCTCCCGCTCGTATGTGTTGCCATAATAGCGGACAACCCCCTTGCTGACATCGATACTGAAATGATTCCGCCAGAAATCGCTTGCTGTCTCACGAACCTGATTGTTCCCGTAAACAGCGAGAAACAGAACGGCATCTTTCAATTGCTGACGCGGAATATAGCGACGCCTGAGCAACTCCGCACGTCGTCGACGCTGTTCCGTCGTGAGTCGGTTGGCCAGCGATAGATCTTTGGGAATGATCCCGAATTTCTGCACGATCTCCTGATTGGTCATCGTGAGCGTTTCCAGCTTCGACAGATGCGCCTGCAACTTGCGGGATTCCAGCTCCTCCCCCTTCAATTGGGTTTCAAACCATTTTTCCAAACCGATCTTTTCCACTTCGTCGATCATTTCCGCCGTGGCACCAAACGAGAAGCGACTCAGAACATGGTGAATTTTTTCCCTCTCACTTAAAGGCTGATCCGGATCCCGTCCGATAACTGGTGTCGATTCGCGGGCTTCGCGACCAAACAGTTCCGTCTTTCCTTCTGTCGCCCCGGTCTTCCCCTCATCACCATAAACATTCAGGCCGGGAACAAAAAGAAGGCCCCCCCACATAATCATCAAAGCCCAATAGCGTCTTGATAAGCTACGCATACTTCTACCTCCTAAACCTGGATTGACTACCCGACCGAACCCGACGCCCGTCCCGTCTTGAAGCCAGATTCTGCACCATTCCAGAATCGATGCCCCAAAACTCAACAGACCACGACCAAACACGTCTCCTTTTCAAACTACCAACATCCATTGAAATAGCGGACTCCTTATGACCGCCTGCGATGAACATGTTCGCCAAACACCCATCACGTCAGCGTCTCCTTTCCGCTTTCCACGCAACTCCAGTCCTCGCGGAGGCAGCCACTTTCCCCACCGCTTCTCCCTCCGCCATGTGTAATATAACCAAATACCGATCGGTTCCCCAGTAATATATTCTATTTTTATCCAAATATCCACAATTTAGCTTTTGCAGCTGCTCACACAGTTTTCGTTGGAAGAATAGTCCAGTCTGTCACCATACTTTCAGGGCATGGAATTCCGCAGTCAGATGAACCTGGTTGCGTGAACGGTTACCATGGTTGGCTCAGCTTCGGACAAAGCCTGATGCAAGAAAATCTGGAGAAACAGTCGGATGAGATTATTTGAAGGGACGCCGTTCGACCGGCCACTTCGCTGCGAAGTCTGTGGGGAACTCGATGAAGAATGTGTTTGCAAGCCGGAGGAAGTCCAGTTGACGGCTCCGGAAAAGCAGACCGCTTCCGTTTCGATCGAAAAACGAAAGAAAGGGAAGGTGGTTACCGTGATACGCGGTTTGCCCGCATCAGAAAACGATCTTCCCGGCTTGTTGTTGAAATTGAAAACCGTCTGCGGTGCAGGTGGAACGCTCAAACAGGATCTGCTTGAAGTGCAGGGGAGTCACCTTGATCGCGTGAAAGAAACATTGAGAAAAATCGGCTATCGTCTTTCCTGACGGCGAATTTTTCCCTGATGACAGATTCTGCAGTTACTTTTCCAGGATCATCAGTTCGACTTTGCGAAAGTCGATCGGGTGCGATT
Source organism: Planctomycetaceae bacterium (assembly GCA_027000105.1). Lineage (GTDB taxonomy): Bacteria > Planctomycetota > Planctomycetia > Planctomycetales > Planctomycetaceae > Rubinisphaera. Next base: position 9,622 of record JALTOP010000496.1, read on the forward strand.
CCGATTGCAATGAGATTGTCCCTTTGGAAAGCATGATTCCCCCGTTTTTGGTGATCAGTTCGCGAGCATGTTCATCACGGGGATCGAGTTGAGGTTCCCTGTATTCGAGTACGACTTTCCCATCGATAATATGCTTGATGAGATCATTCCCATGAACCTCCACCTCGACGGTTACCCATTGATCGCCGTGATACGTTTTGGACGATGAACTGGTGCAGTGCGGCTTGAAGAGCTTTCCGTTGAGAACGACATTCGTCCCCGGAGTACACAGATTCATTGTCGTCCGTTTATGCTCGCCATCGCCCCCCAGAAGTTGGGCTTCGATGGAAACGGGGAAATCCTGATCGATCGCCATTGATTCGGGAGCCTCGCCATGCAACATCGCTCCACTG
>JALTOP010000497.1 GCA_027000105.1 Planctomycetaceae bacterium
CTATGTTCCTATGCACGATCGATTGAAAAGAGATGAGGATGTATCGAAACAGCATTCAACAGATAAGCCGCCGCGCTTTCTTGAAAAATGGAAGCCTGTTACTGGTGGCGGCAGGCTTAAATTCTTCGCAAGTAGTGGCCGGCCCGGATCCCGTGAAACTGACCAAAGTTGGGTTGGTAACCGACATGCATTATGCAGACAAGCCGGCAGCGGGCAGCCGTTATTATCGTCAGACTCCCGAAAAACTTGCTGTCGCCGCTGAACAGTTTGCGAAAAGCAAACCGGATTTCATCGTTGAATTGGGCGATTTCATCGATGCGGCCGATTCCGTCGAAAAAGAACTCGGCTATGTGAAAAAAATCAATCATGAATTCAGCGCCATCAGCAAGAAACGTCATTACGTGCTGGGGAATCACTGCGTCTATACGCTGAAGAAAGAAGAATTTCTTGACGCCGTTCAGCAAGAGAAATCGTACTACTCATTTGATTGTGGTTCGCTGCACTTTATTGTCCTCGATTCCTGTTTTCGTGGAGATGGTGTGCCGTACGGACGCAAGAATTTTAAATGGACTGATCCCAATATCCCTCCCGAAGAACTGGAGTGGCTCGAAACAGACTTGAAAACAACGACGAAAAACACGATTGTTTTTGCCCACCAACGGCTGGATGTCAGCAACCATTACGGTGTGAAAAACTGTATGGCTGTCCGCAAAATTCTTGAACAGGCGGGCAAGGTGCTGGCAGTCTTCCAGGGTCACAGCCACAAAAATGACCACAGCGAAATCAACGGTATCCATTATTGTACCCTTGTGGCGATGGTCGAAGGATCGGGCGAACAGAACAACGCTTTCTCGATGATGGAAATCGCAGAGGATGGGACAATCCTCGTGAATGGCTTCATCAGGCAAAAAAATTATCGCTGGAAAACGGGAAATTGAGCAGCGGCTCCTTCCGATAAGGTGTGAACGTTGTCGTTTTTTTACATTTCCCTTCCCTTTAACCGCTCCAGGTCACTGCCTCTTCACGCGTTGACGGCTTCACGAAAAATGGGATATCGGTCGAAATGACGCACCGGTCAAATTGCGTCCGGGGGACAGTTTCACTATCGTCTATCCCATGGAATAACCCCGTTGCTCTGACCGAAAATGCAAATGAAAAGTGCTATTCTGCTGGCTGCGACTGACCGTAAACACAGTAAAAATAACGTAAGTAGGGTGGAAGTGGATAGATGAAACCGATCAAGAAGTTGCTCGTTGCCAATCGTGGAGAAATTGCGATTCGTATCTTTCGCTCCGCAACGGAGTTGGGGATTCGCACAGTTGCCATTTATTCCCACGAAGACCGCTACGCGCTGCATCGATTCAAGGCGGATGAAGCGTACCAGGTGGGCGGTGAAGGGGAACCGATCAAGGTTTATCTCGATATTGATTCAATTATCGATTGTGCTTTGGAATGCGGGGCAGATGCGATTCATCCGGGGTACGGGTTTCTTTCGGAAAATCCTGATTTGGCCCGTGCCTGTGAAAAGGCGGGAATTGTTTTTGTCGGCCCTGCTGTTTCCTCGCTCGAACAGCTAGGCGATAAAACATCTGCGCGGGCTCACGCTGTCAAGGCGGGTGTTCAGGTACTGGAGGGATCGGGCGAAGCGATTGGTACCGCTGAACAGGGACTCGAACAGGCGAAAAAACTTGGCTTCCCGGTGATTCTCAAAGCCTCTCATGGTGGGGGAGGCCGCGGGATGCGTGTTGTGAATCAGGAATCCGAGTTCATCGCTTCATTTGAATCGGCTCGTAACGAATCGCTTTCCGCCTTCGGTTCGCCTGATGTTTTCATCGAAAAGTTCATCGAAAAGGCCCGGCACATCGAAGTACAGCTATTGGGCGACAAGCATGGCAATTTGACGCATTTGTATGAGCGTGATTGTTCGGTGCAGAGGCGACACCAGAAAGTGGTCGAGATTGCCCCGGCTCCCAATCTTTCGGAGGAAGTTCGAAACAGGCTGTATGAATCGGCACTTGCGATCGGCAAACAGGTTGGCTACTACGCGGCCGGGACGGTCGAATTTCTGCTTGATGCCCAGACAGACGAAATTTACTTTATCGAAGTCAATCCACGTATTCAGGTTGAGCACACCGTGACCGAAGAAGTCACCGGTTTCGATATTGTCAAAGCTCAAATCCTGATTTCTGCCGGGCATCGGCTGACCGATCCGGAGATCGATCTCGATCCCGCCCATCCCCCCAAACCGAGCGGCTATGCGATTCAATGCCGGATCACTACCGAAGATCCTTCCAACAATTTCATGCCCGATTACGGCCGCGTCTCGCATTACCGTTCAGCTTCAGGCATGGGAATTCGTCTTGATGCAGGCAGCGCATTTTCGGGAGCGGTGGTCAATCCATTCTACGATTCCCTGCTTGTCAAGGTGACTTCACACGGCCGTACTTTCAAAGAAACGGCTCTGCGGACACTTCGCACGCTGATGGAGTTTCGCATTCGGGGTGTCAAAACAAACATCCCGTTTTTGAAGAAAGTCATTACACATCAAACT
>JALTOP010000498.1 GCA_027000105.1 Planctomycetaceae bacterium
GATCGAATCCAGGGGGTGGTTGCAATGTTCAAACCTGATGACCGGATTTTTCGCCTGTGAACCCTGAAAGCCCAGATATTGTTCGATCGCTTCTTCCACGCCGCCCACACTGGCAATGCTCCCCTGCTCCATGACCACCGCGCGCTGGCATAACGTTCTGATGGCCGTCATATTGTGACTGACAAACAGGACGGTTCGTCCCTGCCGGGCGACATCGCTCATTTTTCCCAAACACTGTTTCTGGAATTTGGCATCGCCCACAGCCAGAACTTCGTCAATAATCAGAATTTCCGGTTCCAGATAGGCCGCCACCGAAAACGCGAGTCGAGCGTACATGCCGGAGGAGTATCGTTTGACCGGCGTATCAATAAATTCTCCCAACTCGGCAAAGGCGACAATCTCCTCGAACTTTTGGGCAATATCCGCCCGCTTCATTCCCAGGATGGACCCATTCAGGTAAACATTTTCCCGTCCGGTCAATTCCGGATGAAACCCGGTTCCCACTTCCAGCAGAGAGCCAACACGACCACGAGTGCCAATGCGACCGGTCGTCGGCCGAGTAATACGGGAAAGTATTTTCAGCAGGGTACTTTTGCCTGCCCCATTTCTACCGATAATTCCGAGCACTTCTCCCTGTTTGACATCAAAGCTGATATCCTTCAATGCCCAGAATTCACTAGAACCGCCAGGTTGATCGGCCCCCTGAGACGTCTTTCCCGGCAACCACCACATGATGGCAGATTGCAATGATTCCGAAAGCCGCGCGTACTCCCCTCCTTGTCCCAGTTGGAACCGTTTGGAAACATTCTCAACAAGCACGGCAGTTTCAGACATGATGGTTCAACGTCGTTTCTGATCTATGTTTCTGAACGATGAAGATCACTTTTGAAGAGGGAACAGCCCCATTGAATCGCCTGTATTTCCCTGTCGATGAACGATCGCACAAATACAACGAAAGTCGGCAGAACAGACGCCTTTTTGCCTCGAAACCGGGAGTATAGTTCTGGTTCCCAGACAATCAGGATGTCTTGCCATTCGGAAATCTCGGGCAGTGCGTCGCTTCGGTCAGGATAGTATATGACGGGCCAATTGAGAAGGTATCGATATTTCCCGTATTATTCCGGTAATTCGGGAAATATGCATGTGGGAAGGAATTGGATTTGGCAAATATGGCAACGAACTGGTAATCTTCCGGTCTGTCGTGTGCGTCAGTGTTACAGTTCACGTTGATTAACTCATGTTTGAAATGTAATGAAAATTTTATTTCTCCATGCGGGTGACCGTGTTCCCTCTTCCCGATTTCGAGTATTGCCCTTTGCCCCGTTGATCCGCAAAGCCGGGCATCGATGCACGCTGCTTGGCAGCTTTCCACAAATGTATGATTACTTTCCCTGGCTCGGGTTTCGTCCCAGTCAGATGTTGAAACGCTTCACGCGACGCCTTCATTTAATGTGGGCTGCTTTTTACCGATACGATGTGATTGTGATCAGTCGGGAGATTTTTGATACTCCCGATCTGGAATTCGAAAAAAGGTTTCGCAAACTGACCAGGACACTTGTGCTTGATATTGATGACGCTGTTTTTCAGCGATATCCCGAAAAGTGTGAACAGCTCACTGGAATGTGCGACCTTGTTATTGCCGGGAATCGCTACCTGAAAGAATATCTTGAGAACTGGAATCCGAATGTTATCGTCATTCCCACCTGTGTGGATACCCGGGAATACCCGGCGAAAAAAGAATCTGCCCCGTCGGAAGGCCGCTGTATTATCGGTTGGATGGGGACTTCCGGGAATCTCGCCTATCTGAAAGTTGTTGCCCCGGCGTTGCGGGAATTGGCGGCGAAGCTGGATTTCGAACTCCGCTTGATTGTTCCGGATATCGCCCCCTTGAGAGATGTCGATCTGGAAGGAGTTCGTGTCAAACATATTGTCTGGCAGGGAAAGACCGAGGTCGAGGAACTGCTCAAAATAGATATCGGCATCATGCCGCTGATTGCCGATGACGAATGGTGCCTCTATAAATGCGGGTTGAAATTGCTGCAATATATGGCGATTGGCGTTCCAACAGTTTCCTCGCCGGTGGGAGTCAATTCAGAAATTGTCGATGAGGGAATCAATGGCTACCTCGCCAGCGACACAACCCAGTGGAAAGAGGCTTTCACCCGATTGATAGAAGATGCCGAACTCCGCCGAAAGATAGGCAGAGCCGCCCGGGAACGTGTTGTCCAAAAGTATTCCGTGCAGGGGAACCTTCCCATTCTGCTGGACGCACTGAAAATGGAACACGAAAAGCGGGGATGAAAATCTGGACTTTTTACTTCCAGGAGGCAGGCAGATTTTTTCTGACTTCAATATCCGTGAATTCAACGGCATCTCGGATACCTGTTTGACGAACCCATTGTGCCATTTTTCCGAGACCCTCTCTGAGTGAAGTCTGCTTTTGTCGACCGAACACGCTTTCTGCCTTGCTATGATCGGAGTAGGCAAACTTGACCTCCTGCCGGGCGTCCAGGTGTTCAATTTCCGCTGGCATATCGAGTGACTCTGCAACCAGTTTCGCCAACTCGTTGACGCTGCACGGGTGATCCGCTCCGACATTGAAGACCTGATTTTGCGCCCGTTCGACAAAAGGCGCCCCGGCAATCATTCCCGCGATATCACCAACATAGGTGAATGCCCGTTGCTGTTCTCCATCGCCGAAAATCGGCATGGGCAGTCCCTGCAGTAAACGGTTCATGAAAATACCGACCACGTTACGGTACTTATCTGCGATATTCTGATACTCGCCATAAACATTGTGAGGGCGGAAAATGACATGCTTCAGGCCAAACATCTCATAAGCTGCCCGTAGATCCATCTCAAAAGCATACTTGGCAATGCCGTAAGGATCTTCAGGCTGAGGAACTGTTTCTTCCGTTAAAGGGAGTTGCCCCTGTCCGTAAACCGCGATTGAACTGGTAAATACGAAACATCGGGATTCAGCCCTGACAGCCGCATTGAGCAGATTCACACTGCCAATCAAATTGTTTGTGTAATTGAATCGCCGGATAAAATGGCTCAACCCTTCCGCAGCGTAAGCCGCCAGATGGTAGATATAATCGAACCGGTACTGCTCAAAAAGACGATCGACCAGTTGAGAATCGGTGATGCTTCCCTGAACGAAACGGATTCTGGCGTCTTCAGGGATGTTTTTTTCAAACCCGCCGGAAAGATCGTCCAACGCGATTATTTGCGTATCGTGGAACTGCTCCATTTCGAGCAATCTCCGGGCAAGATGACTGCCGATAAATCCGGCTGCTCCAGTTATCAATATCGCAGAATTTTCACTCACGGCCACTCTTTCATTTTTCAATCTGAAGGGTCATCTGTTTCTCCGGGCGACAATTGTAATACGTCCCCCTTGCCGAAACCATGCAAGTAGCTTGGCGATCGGTGCCAACAAGATCTGTGGCCACATGGTTGGATTATCCGTGAACTGAACCAGCCGATTGCCGATGGTGTGGAAGGGAGTTGCTTCCCGAAGAAAAAGTCCCACAGAAGCAATCAGATAGAGGACGTTGCGCTGGTGAATAATCTTTACTGTTTCGAAACCGCACTCTTTCAACAGGCGGCGAATGGAGCGGGTTGTGAAATAGTTCAAATGTCGGGGAACTTCATAGGCATACCAGTAGCTGCGAAAGAAACAGGGTTCCCAACATCCGGAATTCGGGATACTGAAGAGCAGCAGTCCCGACGGTTTCAGTATCCGGCGAATTTCCGTCAATTCAGATCGTGGTTCAACGAGGTGTTCGATGACCATCCAGGAAAAAACGGCATCAAATTGTTCCTCTTCGAAATGAGCCGACTCCAATGTACCGGTAATAACATGGTGACCATTTCCCCTGGCAATCGCAGCGGCCTGATCCGATAGTTCAACACCACTCGCTTGCCAGCCCTGCGAAAGCAATTTGTCGAGAAATCTTCCATGCGAACAGCCCAGTTCCAATCCCTGCGGGGTTCTTTCTGAACAGGAAACCTCTGCTCGTGTCGGTATGAGTTCACTTTTTGAATCTGTCAGCCAGTAATAGAACGCCCGTAATCCCGGAATGGCCCTTGCCCACCGGGAGAGATACCAGGGTGTTCTCGACAGATCGTGTTGTTCCTGCTTTTCTGTTGAAACAGACGACTCCGAACCGGCCTCTGTTCCCGTTGGTTGATACGGCCCGTAATCTGAAGGATAGCAGTCTTTGACAGACTCCTTTACAGGACGAGGGTTCATGTAAACGTGGCCGCAATGGCGACAGCGCACGATCCGATAGACTCCCGGAACATGACAGAGCCGATCCGTCATCTCGAATAATTGTCGCGGGTTATCCGCTCCGCAAATTAAACAGGCGGTTTCCTCACATTCAATATGTATTCCGGGCATAAAATCAGCTGCCCCTCAAAACGGATACTCTGACTTCAATCAAATATGAAAGATTGCCTGTTGTACGCATTCCCACGGTATCAGGAGATTCGCGGCAGAAAATCAGGCCGGTCCTGAATATTTTTGGTATTCTGTCTTGTGATATTGAGAGATGCAGGCGTTCGGATCAACTATTCGATCCCCAGTACAAAACATTTTAACCGGTTGTTGCCGCGAATGAAAAGGTGGTTGTTGAGGACCGCGGGATGGGAATGGAGTTCTGTGCCCGGTTCGAAAATTTGTTGATGGGAAATGACCTTGTAATTGTTTGCCGTTGCATCGATCAAAAATAACTCACCAGCCGCCGTTATCAAGACCCGCTTGTTATCCGTGATGAGCGTTGCATGCGAATCGAAGGCCGGTTCCTCTGCTTCCCAGAGTATCTTCAAGGAAGGAAATTCCAGGCAGTACAAGGTTCCGTTGGAAATTCCCAATAGACGATTCCCCGCAACAACAGGCGTGATCGTTTCCGGAGCAAGAGCCTTCTGCGTTGCGATTGGCCTGGCAATAATTTTGTGGTGCTGATCAAACGCGTAAACTCTTGTGCCATTATTTTCGGTCGCGACGATCAATTTCTCCTGATGAAAAATCGGCGTGGGAACGTTGAAATCGTCCTGCTCTTCCGGGGTGAGACTCCATAATCTTTTGCCGGTGAGCGACTCCCAACCACCAAGCGTTGTTTTATCGTGACCGATAATCTGTTCCTGTTGATTGACGGTTGCGATAATGAACGAACCATACGCGAAATCGTTGCCGGGAGTTTTCCAGTTCAACTCACCCGTCTCAGCCTGCAACGAAACAAGAGAAGACGCCGCCCCTCCCGGATTGAGAATGAGTTGCCCCTTCCACACCAAAGGGGACGAACAAAGCCCCCACACCAGTTGCCGCTTCGGCCCATATTTCGAGATGACATTTTGCTGCCAGCGGATCAGTCCTGTTTCCAATTCGACACAAACGCAATCGCCATATGCTCCCTGAAACCACGCATACTTTTTCCCCAAGACAGGTGTTGAGCGTGACGAGTTACCGTAATCGAGATTCCCCACCGCAGGAATAAAAACTTCCCATTGCGTTTCGCCGGTGACAGGATCGAGCGAAGAAAAAACATCGAATTGATCAAGCGGATCACGCCCGGCAATCAAACAATGTTTCTCATTGACCGCAAGACCTGCGTGAGAGGGACTTCCCAGGTCTTTCTCCCAGACAAGCGGCAGTTTTCCGGGCAATTTTGCAGGCAAAAAATGGACGTGACCATCGCGAGAGTGGCCCCGCCACTGTGTCCAGGAATCATCTACTTTTTTTTTACGCTTTCGTCTTTTTCCAATTCAACAAAGCCGGACTGAGATTCCAGAGCGAGCAGGACTTCCGCATTCAAACCCGTTTCCAATAACGCATTCCTGATCTCGCTTTTCAGTGCATCGTCAAGCCGTTTTGCTACAAATGCAGTTACAAACGGAACGGGCTTTGTTTCGCCAATAACCCGCAGGTCTCCTTTTTTGATTGTACCGCAACCCTCCAAAAGAGGAGCAGCGTAACTGGAAATGACAGCAGCCGTTTTTTCGCCATCTCCCAGTTCAACGACTTTGCATGCTCCGTCACTGCACGCCAGACTCACTTCCAGTCTATCAGAAATGGTGACCTGATGAGCCTTCAACAATTGCAGCGCCGCGGCATGTTTTTCGTCGCAATCTTCAGGGCCGAAAAAGATGCGATACTGATTCAGATCGTCAACCCGCCTGGCAGGATCATCTTTGCGCACGACGATCAAACCGGTTTGCGTGGTCTTGCCGTCCTTGCCTGTCAAACGGGCAACCGCTTCGACAGGCTCACTTATTCGTTTTGAATCGAACCGCACGACGGAATCTTTCCCGACGATGATATCCGCCTGCTCAAATTTCTTGTTATCTGCCGCCAGCTTGAGCGATTCGGTAAAAACAACTTTCACCGGACGGTTCAATTTTTTTGAAAGGTAATCGCCCAACACTTCGTATTTTCGCTGGGCATACCCTTCAACACAAGGACAGGAAAGCGGTGCCGCAAGCGGATCCATCACGACCATCGTCAAAGGGGATTCCGCTCGGATTGCCGAGACCGCATCACTGAACCCGAACAGCAAAAACGCCAAACCAAGCGAAGATAGATATCGTAAGCCGCAATTCATTTTATGACCTTCTTATATTTCGTTGCTTTTCTGCTGCATCACGATGACATGTGAACGGGTTTTGTCCATCATGTAAACCCGTTTGCGATCCGGTGTGACAACAATCGAAACGTTTTTGCAACCGGGAACCAGATCGACCGTGCCAACCAGTTCGAGATATTCGCCGTCCGCCGTGTAGCGTTTAATGCGACCGACGTTCGATTCCGATGTATAAACTTCGCCGTTGCCGGTGATGCAGACATTCATCGGGTTGCAGCAACTGGAAAATCCATCGATTCCGTCACGATCTTTCTTGCCGAATGTATTGATCAATTTGCCCTCACGGTCATATCTGCACACACGATGTCGGGCATTCTCGGCGATAAACAATTCTCCCTTGCCCGCACCAATGTGCATGTTTCCGCAGCAACCTCGCAAATTCGTCACAATTTTTTTCGGCTGATCGAGCGAGTGGGACAGTCGCCAGATGCAAAAACCGTAACCAGTCACATCGTAAGTGGCAACAAAGACATCTTCATCCGTCACAGCCAGTGAAGCGACCGTCTTTTTCATATTGATCGTGCTGCGAACACGCTGGTTGATCGTTTCGTCATCATCCTTGAGATATCGCTGATATGCCTTGATCATCGCCTTGGCCTGTTGCAAACGGGTTTTTTCCGCTCTCGTTCGCTCCGCCTCCGTTTTTTTCCTGATCAGAGCGACCGCTTTTTCCTGCTGATCGATATATTTCTGTATTCTCTTTTTTTGCTCCCTGATTTGCTTGATCGTGTCTTCACGAATTTTGTCCCTGCTTTTGTCGATCAATTTTGCGTGCGGCAAATCGGCTACGGCGAGTTGTTTTCCATCGGCTGCAAGTTTCATGATTTTCTCGTAACCGGCAACATAAACCGTGCCATCTTCTGCAACCGACATCGCCTGCGGAGCGACTTCCAAACTCCAGGTGGCGACAGGATTTCCCTCCGGACTGTAGACGCGAATTTCTCCCGGTTGTATTTCGGTAACAACTTCCGCGCCTTCCTGCGTCGCCTCACGAGTAATACGCGTTCCCCCACATGCCGCCAGCAGTCGCCCTTTGGAATCGAGCGCCAAAGCGTGCATTTGCACGTTCGTTCCCTTGGGCGTTTTCAGTTTGATCAACTTGACCTGCTCATGAGTGGCAGGCGGAAGAGTCTTCTTTTCAGGAGCCTTTTTCGCAGAACCGAGCAGCGATTTCACAGAGGCGCTGATCGGATTCTTTGATACAGCTTTTCCACGCCCTCGCTTCGTCGTCTTCGCCGTTTTTTCGGCTGTTTCTTCAGCACAAATGGTCGTCACCTGAGAAGCAAACAGGGCAGAAACGATCAACCCAAAAACCAAGCCTCGCACCGCCTGTGAACATCTCCACATAGGAAAACTCCTTTTGAGTGAGGGAGAAACTTGAGTGAGAGTGAAACCGCGTTATTTTTTTGCGACGAATTTCGCTGAGTTGCTTTGTGACCAGATTCACGCCCAAACGCGAAGCTCGCCTGTTCTCATGTTTCATGCAGATCGCACGTTCCATGCAGAACGCCTACAGAAAAGACGTAGCCAGTATACGAAAGATTATAAAAAAATGCGAGAAATTTCGAAAAAACGCAAAAAAATGGGGAATTGACGGACTGCCTCGATTTCCTCTCGAATTATCAACGAACCGGTGGTACACCACTGATGGGGCATGCTGTCTCTGCGCATGCGATCTACACAATTTTGAAGCAGTCAAAGATCATTTCGCGCAATCCAGATGAAGTCTCTCAGCAATTCTGAACCAGAGCCGAAGAAAATCAGCCACCAATAGAATACATGGGGCGTTCCGGTTGGAGGAAGCTGGCGGAATTGATTTCGTGTCCCTTTTTCTTTGCAGAGATGCACTGCAGAACACGATCAATCAGTAAATCTTCATCGCACTCCGAGCGAAGTAGATCCCGCACATCGGTCTCTTCCAGGCTGAACAGGCAATTTCTGATCTTCCCTTCCGCGGTAAGCCGAAACCGGTTGCATTCAGAACAGAATGGTTTACTGACGGAGGATATGAAACCGATTTTCCCTTTCCCATCAACAAATTCATACCCTTGTGAAGGTGAGTTTTTTTGAGGGGAAGATTCCGGCTGCAAAGGACAAATTTCATCGGAAAGAATCTGGATCATCTTTTCGGTAAATAGGACTTTCTCTCGATCCCAATTCTGGTCGGCATCCAGAGGCATATACTCGATGAAACGAACTTCAATACCGCTTTGGCGGGCAAAGTGTCCCAGAGAGACAAGTTCATCTTCCGTCATTCCCTGAATCGCAACAGCGTTCACTTTGAGAAACGGGAACCCGATACGACGAGCCGCCTTGATTCCGGAAAGCACCTGATCGAGATTATCACGCCGGGTGTATTGCCTGAATTTTTCACGATCCAGTGTGTCCAGACTGATGTTGATCCGCCGCAGTCCGGCGTTGTAAAGCTGTTCGGCCTGCTGGGCCAACAGAATACCATTTGTCGTCAGCCCGATCTGTTTCAGTCTCGGTATTGCGTTGAGTTGTTGCACCAGACGGTGAACATCCTGCCTGACCAGTGGCTCGCCTCCTGTCAAACGAACCTTCTCGACTCCGCAACGCCTGACCATGCACTCGACAAAACGGGTGATTTCCTCAAAACTCAAGAGTTCGCGGCGAGGAAGAAACCGGACGTTCTCCGCAGGCATGCAATAGAAGCAACGCAAATTGCATCGATCCGTCACGCTGATTCGCAAATTCGTATGGATTCGACCGAAAGAATCGGTCAAAAAACGGTAGCCTTTTTGATCGTTGATATCTCTGCTCCGGTTAGGTACTCCGGTTGGAGCCGATGTCAGAAGATGCCGCTGCCCAGTCACTATGTGCTACGGTTCACTACTCCCCTCCCGAGTTTTTAGCGAAACCGACGAAACAACTCTTTTCTTCCCGACCAGATCAAGACCGTGAATGAGCTTCCACAGTAAATCATGGACGGCTGTGTGGCCCTTACCTCTATTCTCATCCCTTCAAGGGAGCGTACCCGATGGATTCCGAAACCGCTGGTGACACCCAAACATTGTAGAGGGCAAAGCGACAATTAAAAGCAGGGAGAGGCTATTCTGTATGTATTTGTCTAAAATACCTCTGTACTACCTCTGTCCTTGAAGATGACAGTTGCAAGCAACTCGCGTGAGAAAGGACTCGCTACTATCTGCCAGTTGCCGATACTGCGTATCACATACAAGGATCAGCGCATAAAAAAACCCTCAGCGAGCAACTCCATTTTCGTGCTGTAGCAAACAAATCTGATCTTGCAGAGTGGGTCAGGCTGCTTCATCAGGGGACCAAGGCTACATCCACGGCT
>JALTOP010000499.1:0-4203 GCA_027000105.1 Planctomycetaceae bacterium
GCTTCAAACAAACCGAAATCCAAACGAAAACAGGGCGGGCAAAAAGGTCACAAAAAGCATCAACGCGAACTGGTGCCAATTGAACAGGTCGACGCCATCGTGCCTTGCATCCCCGAATCCTGTCGGCGATGCGGTTGCCAGTTGAGTGGTCGCGATGACGAACCGACCAACAACGCCAGCGAGCGGGCGTTGCGTCATGCGGTGATTTGGCGAAAACTGTCATTCGGCACCCAAAGCGAAAAGGGGAGTCGTTTTGTGGAGACGATGTTGACGATCATTGAAACCTGCCGACAGCAAAAACGCAATGTCTTCGAGTATCTGACGGATTCCCTGACGAAAACCTTCGCCAACCAACCACCCCCGTCACTCCTCCCCGGGGTGTGAACGGTTACCCTCTGGCTATGATGTGTAAACCGAGATACCATCAATGGGCGTTGAGGAATTACCTCGTGACCAGCCAGGTTTCTGAAGGATGCCCCTAGGTATTTCAATTTCATTGTCGGCGTATTAAAGGGAGAAATATGAGCAGTCACTTCATGGCGTTTGGTCAGAAAATAACCCTGACAAACGCTCTGGAAATCCAGTGCGATGATAAACAGATTGCTGATATTTTCCGAGGCATCGTTGAGTCAGCCAGAGAAAGCTACAGGCCGGCTTATGGAGATCCAAGGTCTTATGTACTCGCTGAAATCACAAAGCTCTCTGCCGCTCATGATGTCCACAACGGATTCTCTGTCGAAGCCGGTGCTGACGACATGATTTATTAACCTCTCCGCTCGACTTGATAAACAAGCCGTGTGCCCCTGTTGGTGTTTGTGTGCCGTTGGTCGGTAACCGGTTGAATAGCCAACGTCAAAAAGCCGGAACTGATCAGAAGGTCAAATTAACCGCCGAGACGCAAGAGAGCACAGAAGAAGTTTCACGCCAATATGCAAACAGACCAAGAGAATTTCAGATTGAATCAAGAAAGGCAGGCAGGTGCCTGCCCTACCCTGCTGGGAGGTGGTGGGTAATGGATCGTGTGCGCACTTATTCCGTCGCCTGCTCACTTGCGAATCTTTTCCTCGTCGTAGCCCTGACGACTATGACTTGGTTCGCTACATCACGATGGTTTCAGCTTCAAACCGGCTTGGCGGTAGCGGTCTGCGCAGTGGGATTCCTGGTTTACGCCATTGCGGTTCAGCGTTGGCTTTCGGTACCCGTCAATGTCTTTGTGCGTTGGTTAATCATCAAGAGAGGAAGCGGCAATACTAGATAACGCGGGCTTCCCCCTTGCCCTACCCTGCAGACCGTTACGAGAAAATAATCTCACGCAAAGACACGAAGACGCAGAGGAGAGAAAAAGATACAGGGAAGGAAAGGGGCATAGTTCCAGGTGATTTTCTTCGTTCTTTTGGATCTCGCCTGCCTGGGAATCCAATATGGAAAACTCCTGGCGTTTTTGCGGATCGGCTATTCAGGCAGTGCTCAGGCGACCGGGGCGAGTTCGTCGTTGATCAGATCGATCATCTGACGCAAACGGCCAATGTCCCGACGATTGAATTGAAGCGTCAGCCGGGGCAGATCAATCAGATGTTCGTCGTCGGCTTCAAGATGATGGGCGGTTGCCTTCTCGATTTTTCCGGATTCACAAAGCGAGCCGAACTCATCGTTGAGACGTTCGACCAGCTCATCGGAAGGTTCAAAATGCAGTCGTAACACAAGCTTGCCCCGTACATAGCGCATGCTGTTGTAAGCGGCGTAAAATTTCATGATCTCTTCCACTGCATCATCGACGTTATCGGTTGTGTAATACAGGGAAGTATCTTCCGGAGAAATCAGTCCCGAAGCCGTCAGCTCATTGTCGATGAACTGGTTCCAGTCTTTCCAGTACATGTCCTGCGGTTCTCCGATCAGGATGATGGGCATTAAATCCCGTTTGCCGGTTTGAACCAATGTGAGCGTTTCGAGACATTCATCCTGCGTGCCAAAACCGCCGGGAAACACGGTAATCGCGTGAACTTCTTTCACAAACAGAAGCTTGCGCGTGAAAAAGTATTTCAGATTGACGAGCTTCGGATCCCCTTTGATAATGCGATTCGCCTGTTGTTCGAACGGAAGCATGATGTTCAATCCCATCGATTGACTGGCCCCGGCTCCCACATGAGCCGCTTCCATGATGCCTCCCCCCGCACCGGTCACCACGTACCACCCTTCAGCCGCCATCCGTCTGCCAAATTCCACCGCCATCTGATAATTCGCATCATCCGGCTGGCATCGGGCGGAGCCGAAAACCGTCACTTTACGGTTGCGACGATAGGGCGTGAAAACCTTGAAAGCGTAACGCAGTTCCTTGATGGAACGGGCGATGATTTTCAGATCGCCTATTCGGGCGCCGTCGTTTTTCAGCTTGTCCGCGGTCTGCTTGATCTCATTGATCAGACGATCGACTTCCTTTTCGCGCGGGCTGATCGGCTCGACATACGATTCCTCAAGATCCTGAAAAACCATCTCCTCCGAAAGTTTCGGATTGGCGTGCTTACGTTTCTTTTTATGAGACATCCCTGTTCTCTTTTCTATATGTTCGACTTACCGAAGCAAAGCTTTTCCATTGACCGGACAGGAGACCAGTGACGGGACAGAATACCATTCAGGAAAGGGCATCCATCGCCTGTTCGCGGGTTTCGTAAATCGCCCAAAGAGTATCGAGTGCGGTGATGCGGAGAAGTTCGATGGCCATCTTGCTGGCACCACACAGAACGAGTTCGCCACCGCGGCTTTTCACAAACTTGTGACAGCGAAGCAGCAATGCCAAAAAGACCGAACCAAAATACCCCACTTCGCTTAAATCGATGATCACCAGCGGCACGGCCTGTTCTTTCAGCGGAGCCATGATCAAATCGGCTGCCTGTTCGATCAAGTCCCAGTTCATCGATTCGATATTGCTTGCCGGCGTCACAACGACAATATCGTCGTGCCATTCCAAACGAAAATCTTCTTGCTCGGCCATGGTGGATAGTCCAGTCAACAGAGATTGGTTTGCACCCGTTACGGGCGAACCCCGTGGAGAAAGTAAACGTGAGAAAAGTAAAACCGTGATCCCCCTCAAGTTTTGATCTTTGGATTGATTGATCGGGTAAGGTGTGACAACGGCGCACCAGCAACGTAATCCCAATCCAAAAACCAGTCCTTGAACAGGCAGGAGTAGAGTCCCTGGTTCAATGGACAGCCAATCCCGCCCTGTCAGATGGATGAACCGTCAGGCGCGACGAACCACGTTACATTGTCCGGGAACTCGAACAGGCTGCCCGAAGAGGCAACCGGTCAACGAATTCAAGTATAAAGGATTATCCCGGTACCGCAAAGCCACATTGAATACCAGTATGGGAATCCAGATTCCGAATGCAAAATGCTGCTGCAATGATGTTTAATCGGGATTGATTGGAAAACAATTTTCTGTCGCAATTTTTTCACAGGTTGAGCAATTCTTTGCGTCCAGTGCGGTTTTCAAATAGTACGACTTTTTTGATGCTATGAGTTGGAATGAGGCGGTTCTATCGGGTTATTATGCCCGTGTGCTGATATCATACCGGTATATCGTCTATAGCGTTCCCGTTATTTGTCGGAGAGAAAATATGAAGATGCTGCCACCACGGAAAAAACAGAAGCTGATGACGTTTGCCTGCTCCGTTACTTTCAGCTTTGTTTGCAGCTTTATTGTGCTCAGCACTTGCGATGCAGCCGAGCCAAACCCGCTACAGATTGCTCCCTTTGAGTGCGAGATCACCCCGGAAGTCGGCCAACCGATCGGTTTGGGGTTTATCCCGTTTGCGAAAACGGTTGAACATCCGCTGCTTGCCAAAGGAGTTGTCT
Organism: Planctomycetaceae bacterium; assembly: GCA_027000105.1. Taxonomy (GTDB): domain Bacteria; phylum Planctomycetota; class Planctomycetia; order Planctomycetales; family Planctomycetaceae; genus Rubinisphaera. Next base: position 3,853 of record JALTOP010000499.1, read on the forward strand.
TGAAACAGGGAGGCAGGTCCTTCGTTTTATGTGCACTCGATCTGACGGAAATTCATGACGGAACCTATTTCTTCATTCGAGAGAAAATTGCCCAGGCAGCCGGGACGAAGCCATCTTGTGTGGCGTTGCATTGTTTGCATCAACATACTGCCCCGGCCCTCAGCAGGACAATACAGAAGTTGCAGTTGGAGGAAAACGATCCGCGACGCATTGCCACAACGCGTTACGAACAGAAAATTGCAGCGGCGATTGTCGAACAGATTAAAAAAGCGGTCACGAATTTCCAACCGGTCACGCATATCGGAATCAGCAAGGCGAAGGTAGATCGCGTCGCTTCGAACCGACGTCTTG
>JALTOP010000499.1:4213-9948 GCA_027000105.1 Planctomycetaceae bacterium
TCTTGAACGGAAAGATGGCAGCATTCAGGCCAGATTAAGCAGCACCAAAAGTGCGGAACTGCAGGCAGCACCGGAAGGCCTGATTGATCCGTGGTTGCGAACGCTTTCGTTCATTCGTGAAGGTAAGCCGCTGGTTCAGATTCATTATTACGCAACGCATCCGCAAAGTTTTTATGGCGATGCCCGTATCACCTACGATACGGTTGGGATTGCACGCGAACGGTTGCAGAAAAAGACCGGCGTGCCACAAATCTATTTCACCGGGTGTGGCGGCGATGTCGCGATGGGAAAATACAACAATGGCACCCGACAGGCACGCACCGAACTGACCAATCGAATTTTCGATGCGATGAAACGCTCCGTTGCGAATGTCAAGACGGAACCTGTTTCGGTTCTCAGTTGGCAAACGTTGCCCGTTCAATTTCCTACCCGAAGAGAACCTTCCTATTCCGAACAGGCTTCTCGACAGATATTGGCCGCTGATAAAGCGAGTTTCGCTGCGAAGTTGAAAGCGGGCTTCAATCTCGCCTGGGTGGAACGTGCGAAGAAAAAGATACCGGTCGAGTTATCCTGTTTGACAATCGGTTCTGCCAAAGTTCTGCATTTGCCCGGCGAACCGTTCGTTCAATATCAACTTGCTGCCCAGAAAATGGCTCCCGATTCGAGCGTGTTTGTCGCGGGTTATGGCGATTGCGGAATGGGGTACATTGGCGGGGATCGCATCTTTACTGATAAAGGTGGTTACGAACAGACCTATGCTTTTGCCGGCCCCTGCGAACAGTTGATGCTCGACTCGATTCGGACTCTGCTCGCCGGAAAGGCGATGGAACAGGCCGTCGCCGCTCCTTTGGGAACAGACGCCACAAAACCAAAACATAAAGATGAATTTCGTATCCCGGGACGTTCCCCCGAACAGGCATTGAAATCCTTCGTCGTTCCGGATGGTTTCGAAATGCAACTGGTTGCGCAGGAACCACAAGTGATGGATCCTATCGTCATCACCTACGATGAAAGCGGGTTGATGTATGTGGCCGAATACCTGAAATTCCCCAATCATCCGTTGGAAGGGAAAAGTGAATCAGGACGAATTCGCTTGTTGAAAGACGTCGATGGTGACGGGAAATACGAACGGAGTTTTGTCTTCGCTGATGGAATCGCCTGGCCAACCGGAATCTGTCCCTGGGATGGTGGTGTGTATGTCGTGGCGGCCCCTGATTTGTGGTATTTGAAAGATACTGATGGCGATGGCAAAGCGGATATCAGAAAAAAAATCTTCACCGGCTTCGGCTTTAATAATGAAGAAGGTACCGCGAACAATCTGATTTGGGGATTGGATAACTGGATTTACGGAGCTGGTTCGAACAGCGGGGGAACCGTTCGCCCTGCGGATCAACCGGACGCCCGGGGGATATCGATGCGGGGTCGGGATTTCCGTTTTCATCCGGTGAGCGGAAAATTTGAAGCGCTCTCCGGATCGGAGCAGTTCGGCAACACCTTTGATAATTGGGGGAATCGATTCATCTGTTCCAACTCCAAGCCGGTTATGCAAGTTGTTTTGCCCTCACGTTACCTGGCTCGCAATCCTTACCTGCCGGTTCCGGCTGTTCGGAAAAGTATCTGGGTTTCCGGGGATTCGATTTACCGAATCAGCCCGCCGGAAGCGTGGCGGGTTGCGCGGTCGAAATATCGTCTTTCCCGAAATCCCAACATGGCGAAAACTTACGTGGCAGACGACGTTTTTTCTGCCTGTTCCGCTGCAACCGTTTACCGGGGCTCTGTCTATCCGAAGCAGTATCAGGGGAACATGTTCGTGGGAGAAGTGCAGGGGAATCTGGTCAGTCGGTTCGAGATGCGCCCCAACGGCGTCACATTCGATGCGGTTCGGGTTGATATCAACAAAGAGGTTCTTGCATCAAAAGATAACTGGTTCCGACCTGCGAATTTGTGCAACGCGCCTGATGGAACGCTGCATATTGTCGATATGTGTCGGGAAGTGATCGAAACGCCGACTTCGATGACCGAAGAAATCATCGCTAACATCGATTTGCTCAGCGGACACGATCGCGGACGGATTTATCGATTCGCTCCAGCCGGTTTCAAGGTTCCTGCACAACCACAATTGGGAAAAATGACAACCGCCCGGTTGGTTCAAACACTCGAAAACAAAAACGGATGGTGGCGGGATACCGCTTCCCGCCTGCTCTACCAGCGGCAGGATCAACAGGCCGTCCCGTTATTGAAAAAATTGCTGCGAGAAAGTAAATACGACCTTGCTCAACTTCACGCGATGTATGCGTTGGATGGCCTGAACGGTTTGAGTGATGAAGACCTCCTGTTTGCTTTATCGACCCAATCGGATGGTCTGAAAGCTCATGCGGTGAAATTGGCGGAGCCCCGTTTGCAAAAGAATTCCCAATTGCTCGAAGCCGTCGTTTCGCTGGCCGATTCACCGAACATGAAAGTCCGCTTTCAGGTCGCCTTCAGTTTGGGCGAAACAAGTGACAAAACTGCGGCAAAAGCATTGGCCCGTATCGCCAAGCGGGATGCAGGTGATATCTGGATGCGAACCGCTGTCCTCAGTTCGTCGCTCGAACTGGCAGGCGGAATGTTGGAAACGTTACTGGCCGATGCGGATTTTGCCCGGACATCAGCCGGCAGGCAGATTTTGCGTCAATTGGCGCTCATTGTTGGGGGGCGTAATCAAAAAGCGGAAGTCGTCGGTCTTCTCAAGGCGTTGGATCAATCCACCGATGCCAGTACGCAACGCATGATTCTGCTCGGTTTGGGTGACGGTTTGCGTCGTTCACGCGCCAGCTTGAGCGAATACGCCGATCAATCGCCAGCGGCGGCCAAACTGGTCAATGGGATGATTGCCAACGCAAAGAAAATTCTTTCAAGCAGTTCAGCCAAGGCAAAACAGAAAGAACAGGCGATCGAAGTTCTGGCTCATGGAAAGTTTGAAGATGTCAATGAAATTCTCACCAAAATGCTCGATTCACGTCAGGCACCTTCAGTGCAACTGGCAGCCAGTCGCACATTGGCGGATTTCAAAAACCCGGAAGTCTCGACAATACTGATCGATGCCTGGCAGGGGCTTTCTCCTTCGGTACGTGGCGAAGTGGTCGAATCGCTCCTTGGTCGCAAAGAAGGAATTGACGCCCTGCTTGACGCGATCGAGAACGGGGAAATTGCAGCCGGGTTCATTTCGCCTGTTCGCAAAGAGCGCTTGATGAAAAATCGTGATGCAAAAATCAGGGATCGTGCCAGAAAGCTCTTTTCTGCAGGTGTTCCCGACTCGCGAAAGAAAGTTCTCGAAGAGTACCGCGCCGCGTTGTCGTTAAAAGGTGATGCGACCCGGGGCAGAAAAGTTTTTGAACAGAACTGTATGACATGCCATAAAGCAGGAAAGACAGGACACGAAGTCGGCCCGAACCTGGCAACCATTCAAAACGCGACACCGGAAGCATTGCTGATTCAAATTCTCGATCCAAACCGCGAAGTGCTGGCCAATTATACGCAGTACATTGTTGTGCTGGAATCAGGTCGCGTGGTGACAGGGATTATCGCCAGCGAATCACCCACGAGCATCACATTGAAACGGGCGGAAGATGTCAAGGAAACAATCCTGCGACAGAATATCGAGGAAATTACCGGCACAGGAAAATCCCTGATGCCCGAAGGGTTGGAGCAGAAAATCACCAAACAGCAGATGCAGGATCTCATCACTTTCCTGTTGGGATTGAAAAAGTAGCCCCAGTCGGTGTTGATTCCAATGGCGGGTTGGTGTTGAGCCTGATGGCGATAGAATTGGTCGCGGTATGTTCTTTTTCATTCCCATCAATACCGATGCCCCCATCTACCACTGGCCTTACGGAACGGTCGGTCTTATTGTGGTCAACACGCTACTTTTTTTTCTGTTGCCCAATCCCGAGGATTTCGCCTTGATTCATGGGGACGGCTTGCATCCGCTGCAATGGGTCAGCTCCAACTTCATTCACAGCAGTTTTCTGCATCTGCTCGGAAACATGCTTTTTCTCTGGGGGTTTGGAATTGTTGTCGAAGGGAAACTGGGCTGGTACCGGTTTCTTGCCGCTTACCTGACCATTGGTGTGATTCAGTGTGCTTCAGAGCAGATGATGATGCTCGGCAGTGAAGGGGGAGCATCGGTAGGAGCTTCTGCGATTATTTACGGATTGCTTGCGATGGCCATGGTTTGGGCACCGCGAAATGAATTCACGGTTTTTCTGTTCATCTTCTTTTTCCGTATTATTGCAACCACGTTTGAACTGTCGATTCTCACTTTTGGTCTGCTCTACGTCGGTAAGGAATTGTTAATTCCCCTGCTGTTCGGTTTCCATATGAGCAGTCAGGTACTCCATCTTTCCGGGGCCGCAATCGGATTCGGGCTTGGCGTTCTGTTTCTGAAAATGAATTGGGTTGATTGTGAGGGTTGGGATTTATTCAGCGTGATGAAGAAAGACCACGGTAGCGCAAACCTGATCCAACACCATCATCTGCTGCCCGAAGCGGAATATCAACTGGATGCGATTTCCACAAAAAAACAAAAAAAGAAAAGGAAGAAAAAGGGAAGCGCGCACGGTTCTCCCGATGAAGATCTCGATAGAAAGATGGCCTCGGCTGAAAAACGCCGTGAGAAAAGTCTTGCCCGCATCCGGAAACTGCTCGCCCAAAAGAAACCGAACGCTGCGTATTCGGAATATCAAAGGGCCAAACAGGAGTCAGAAGGCTTCACGCTTGGATCGGCAGAATTGGAACGGCTTGGAGAAGCGCTCTATCGCCAAAAACTTTACGATCAGGCAGGCCCCGTTTTTGACGAATTTATCATTCGATTTCCCGAACTTGCCGATCAGATTCGTGTTAAACTCGCAGCCATTCTGATCGAAAAACAGCAACGCCCCCGGGCCGCACTGCGAACCCTGGCTCCTGTCCCGCCCGGAGCACTTTCCGCTTCTCTGGAGAAAACCCGCCTCAAAATAGAACGCAAAGCCAACCAACTGATCGAAGAAGGCGTTCTCGAATTGGAATCAAAACCGTGGTGATTCTCCATTGTGGAACTGGAACGCGCTGGTGAAACTTCGGTCGCATTAACCCGGCCGTCTTCCGGAAGTATTGCTTTCTCAGGCCAGACGGCGGTTATCTTCAACCGGGATGAGCTTGGGGATGGGCAGTTTGTTGCCGACCACACGACCATGACGCTTGAGAAGCGACTGGAAATCGTGCTTCAAGAATTCGTAAAGTTCCTGCGGCGGCTCCATTTGCAGATATTCATCGACATACCGCTCCATCAGGCGATCGTATTCCTTCTGACTGGCGGAATGGGCATGATATCGGCCTTCGAAGCGGCGGATATCTCCATCAAAGTAAGGGCTGATATGATACAGTTCGTGCAGAACCGTAATCATTTTTTCGCGGAAGGTATTATTCTGGAATCTCGGCATGTAGAACGTAAGAAGGTAAAGCATTTCCCGTTCGCCCAGATAGAACCGTTGGACTTTCCAGGTCTGTCCCCGGCGTCTTGTTGTCAGCGATCCATTTTCAAACCGCATCGGCGTCAGCTTGGCTTGCGTTCCGTAGATCCCCGGTTTTTTCGACTGCGCAAACGCGACGGCAACCTGATCCATGCAGATATGCTGAAATACTTCGAGTCGCTCACAGACATCTTCACAAAGGCGTGTCATGTGGGCCGTAAAATCCATAATTGGTCGCTGATTCAT
>JALTOP010000500.1:0-2102 GCA_027000105.1 Planctomycetaceae bacterium
GTCTATTATTGACTGTTCTTGTTCTTTTCACCTGTAGTTGGTCAGGATTGAGCGAAGCAGCGGATCAGGCTGTTACTGATAAATTTCACCAGATTCTGGACGAACATTGGGAATGGTACTTACGTTCGCAACCGGTCACGGCGAGTTATCTGGGAGATAAACGCTATAACGATCGTTGGCCCGATTTGAGTCCGCAGGCATTTGCCGGCAGGCACGCCTATCGTCAAAAACTGCTGGAGCGTCTCGCCAAACTTGATCGCTCGGCTCTCTCGCCGGAAGATCAGATCAATTACCGCCTGTTTGAACGGAAAATCGCGATGGAGGTTGAAGGCTGGCCCTACTGCTGGCGATTTGTCCCATTGACCCAACGCGGCGGAATTCAAACGGAAAACGAAACGGCTGATGCTCTCTCGTTTCGCAGTGTCAAGGATTTCGAGGACTGGATCGCCAGGCTGCGCTCGTTTGATGTTTACATGAATCAGACAATCGCGTTGATGCAACAGGGAGTTGATAACAGGATCGTTCATGCCCGTGTTGTGATGAAACGGCTTCCACACCAGATTCGCAGGCAGATAGTCGATCGTCCCGAAAAAAGCCTGTTTTATAAACCGTTTCGTGCAATTCCCGATTCCATCGACGACAAAACAGCGACCCGTTTACAAAACGAAGCCCAGGCAGCCATCCGCGATGTCGTTGTTCCCTCTTTCAAGCGGTTCCAGAAATTCTTCAATGAAGTCTATTTGCCCGCCTGTTTTGAGAAAGTCGGATGTTCACAAATTCCAGACGGTCAGAACTTCTATGCGTATCGTGCCCGTTATTACACCACAACCGACCTGACTCCCCGGCAGATTCACGAGATTGGCCTCTCGGAAGTGAAACGGATACGTGGTGAGATGGAAAAAATCATGCAGGAGGTGCAATTCAAGGGGAGTTTTCGTGAATTTCTGGAATACCTGCGGACCGATCCCCGATTTTATTACAAGAATGAGAACGATCTTTTTCAGGCTGTTCAGGCTGTGTGCAAGCGTATTGATCCACAATTGGTCAAACTGTTCAAGAAACTGCCCCGGATGCCTTACGGAGTAGAACGCATTCCGGCTTCGATCGCCCCGGACACAACCGCTGCCTACTATCGCCAGGCTGCGGCAGATGGGTCACGCGCCGGAACCTACTTTTTCAACCTTTACAAGCCACAACAGCGCCCGAAATACACCATTGAAGTTCTTTCGCTGCACGAAGCGGTTCCGGGACATCATTTGCAGATATCGTTGGCGATGGAACTGGAAGATCTGCCTGCTTTCAGACGTTACGGCGGTTACACGGCATTTGTGGAAGGCTGGGGGTTGTATAGCGAATCGCTTGGGGCAGAGTTGGGCCTGTATCGTGATCCCTATTCCCGTTTTGGACAGTTGACCTACGAAATGTGGCGGGCGATACGCCTGGTCGTTGATACGGGAATGCACTCACTTGGCTGGTCACGTCAACAGGCGATCGATCTATTCCTGGAGAACACGGCCAAGTCCCGTCTCGATATCGAAAACGAGGTTGATCGTTACATTGCCTGGCCCGGTCAGGCATTGGCTTACAAGATTGGAGAGTTGAAAATTCAGCAGTTGCGCAAGCGGGCAGAAAAAGAACTCGGCGAGCATTTTGACATTCGGGAATTTCACGCTGCTGTTCTCGATCATGGGGCCGTGACGCTGGACGTTCTTGAAGAACAGATCGATGCCTGGATTGAATCCCAAAAAAGAAAAATTTCTTCCTGAAATCGGTCAGCAACCCGTTTTGTCAGGTGCGATTCGTCGTGAGTATTTGGTCGATCTCCCTGCGTATGGAATCCGTTGCCGGGTAGTCAATGTATTTGAATTTGGGAAGGGGAGCAGGCGTGATGAGCCAATCCCCCTCTCTGTTTCTGGAAACGGGAAATATCCGCGTTGAATTTTCTTCCCAATGAATCCCGGTTGGCTGCAGAATTATTTTCTTATGTAAAACTGAAGGGGCGTTCTGCTTGCCATCCGTTCGTTTGATGGCCAGTATTTCGACAATCCCCTTTTTCGGGTCGACGATCCGGGCGGTAAGGATGTATTGGTAGTTTAGAATTT
>JALTOP010000500.1:2112-9906 GCA_027000105.1 Planctomycetaceae bacterium
CGGTTTACGGTGACCGGGTTAGCCGTCCAGATGTCCAGAACGGCCAGAAAGCCAAGCCAGATAATTGCCAGAATGAAAGCGGGAGCCAAAACATAGTGCGAACCCGTCTCGGTTGGGTTCCCGGCAGCTGGATTCCCGGTAACTGTCGAATTTTCAGTAACTGTGGAATCGGCGGGCATGCGGAACTTCCCTGAAAATAGCGACGAGGTGTTGCATGAGCGCCAAAGACCGATCCGTTTCAGCGGGTTTTGAAGGCTTCGGTGACATCAATTTCGTAATCGTCATCGAATGCTTTTTTGAAATCATAGACATCGACAAAATCACAAAGCTGATCCCGCTCGGTTTTCCTCATCTCTCCTTTTTCGATCAAATCGAAAACGATGCGTCCGAAATCTTCGGTTTTCTCGATTCCCCAATGTCGAAAGACGGTTTGAGTGAGCAGCCCGTACCGATCGAGTGCAAGCCGCCGAATTCCATCGAGCAACTCGGCACCGGTAATATGGGCTGAATCCTCATCTCCCCCTTCAGACAGCATGCCACGGTTCAACGTCTCCTGCGTAAACCGCAATGCCTCGAAAAGAAATTCGTACGCATTCCGATGATACTGCTTCTTCTTGTGGAGAACATCACCCGATACAGTCATCTGTTGTGCCTCGTTCCAATTGACATGCAGGTTCAAACAGGAGGACGCCCCCCGCTCAGACCATTATAGGTTCTTGAAGTTCTCCGGGAAAGAGAAGAACTCCGCTTTCCCTCCATTGTGCCAATCTGCCAGAGCAATTACCAGAGGTTAAAGCTCATCTCCCGTTCGCATGGGGCAATTTTTATGTCTTTTAATTCGGCATCATCAACGATTTCCCTTCAATCCTGTGACATTCCAATTTTGAAAAGCCGACGGAGGGCACATTGCATCAAGCGGGGAAATCTGCCTTTGTGTTACTTTTTCCTGAGCTGTTTGTCGATGCCCTCCTTGTTGGCAGCGACGAGTTCTTTATAGCCTCGCAGAGAAGGCGAGAACGGGTTACTTCCCCAGATGTAACCGACGAGCCGTTTTTTGGCGTTTCGTTTCACGTCGTAAAATACGTAGACCGTTTCGGAGTTCCCGCCAGGATGTTTCAGGCGAATCGCTTTCGGAAGGTAATCTTTGGAATTGAGCATCACTTCCGCTTCGTGCCAATTGGCAGCGTCCTGTTTCCAGAGCGGCTTCACCTTCAGATGGATAACCCCTGCCTGGTAGTCGTGCTGACCGCCCTGTTCTTTTCGGAACAGCATGATGTTGTATCGCATCAACATTTTTTCCATCGACAATCCAAACAGAAACGGCAACGGGCCATCGACGATATTCCGTCCGCGGTTTTCCACGGGGATCGGTATCCGTTGAAATTCCTTTCGTTCTTCATCGATCACAAAAACCTGGGTGCCGTCACAAATCCAACGCTCCGGACTATCCTTTTTGACCGTGTACTTGATCCCGTTACGTTCAAGAATCTGCCCTTCTTTGATTCCCTTGGGAGTATTCAGATCAATCCGCCCTTTATCCGGGGCTTCGTAATAGAATTCACCTTGGGCAATTTTCTGCACTTTGAAGACTTTATCGAATATGTATCGATAATGTTTCCCCTCCATTTTCTTTGTGAAATCACCCGCTTTTTCCCAGTTTTTCAGAATATGCTTCAACTCGGGATCGAGCGCCACCGGCATATTTTTATCAACGGGCCGTTGAATCCGCTGCTGGGGCCTGGTCTGTGGCTGCTGAGCGTTCACCGTGGTGACAATTGCAAACATCGCGATTCCGAAAAAAAGAATCGCAATCAGCACATCATGGATGGACAATCGGGGAAAACGCATAGGACGACATCCTTGTCGTTGAGGTCTTTGAAGGTCAGTTGATTCGGTCGGATTCACTCAGCCGCTGGTTTTCTACAACGACTGGTTGAAAGCGGAACTGTATCAGGAATTCAGATTGATGCAAAGATGAAATTTCGGGGTTTCGGGTGGTCGTGAATGTTTTACGAATTCGCCAGGAGTCGTTCTTTCATTACTTTTTCTACTTCGGCCAGTTGTTCCTGGGTATTCACTCCCATCGCTTCCTGAATGTTGAGCCGTTCGGCTGCCAGAACCGTTTTTCCCTGCCCAAGCAGAATTTCTGCACAGTCAGTCAGATAGTATTCCGCCTGGGCATTTTCCGGACGCAGTTCCTTCAACGAGGCGAATAGATCGGGGCCGTTGAATGCGAAACAGCCGGTATTGATTTCCTGAATGGCCAGTTCTGTTTCGTTGGCATCTTTTTGTTCCACGATTTTCAGAAATTTCCCGTTCTCGTCCCGGACAATGCGCCCCAGTCCGGCGTTGTTTTCAGTGACGGCCGTTCCCACAACGCAAGCCGCCCTGTTTTCTTTCTGATCTTCCAACAAGTCTTGCAGAGACTCTGCCTGCAACAACGGTGTGTCTCCCGCCAAAACGAGAACCGGCCCGGTATGCTCTCTCAACAGTTCTTCAGCCATCATGACTGCATGGCCAGTTCCCTTCTGTTCGCTTTGCAGGGCGAATTCAACATCTTCATGATGCTCCAACGCCGCTCGCACCTGTTCTGCCTTGTGACCGATGATCAAAATACATTTTGTCACCCCCGCTTTGCGTGCCGCGTCGATAACGTGCTCAACCATCGGTTTGCCACAAACCTGGTGCAAAACTTTGGGGGTTTCCGATTTCATTCGGGTACTTTTACCGGCAGCAAGAATCACGGCAACTGGAGAGGTGTCGGGCATGGGGACGGCTCTTTACAGATAGGAAACTTTTACAGGCAGGAAAGCTCTTTTACGGGCAGGAAAGCTATTGGAAAGGTTGTGCATCGCGGGAAGCGACCGGATACTGAAAGTTTCAATTCACAAGCTCAATCTGCATGGCAGAACCGACGCAACGGTTTAATATCGATATCCGTCAACCCTGATACTGCGATACGGCTCAACGCTGCTTAACACAGTTAGTATTGGAATCCGGCGCGAATCATGAAGGCATCGCCGGGTGAGAGATCGGAGGTTGGGCCGTAATCAACATTCAGGCTTCGTTCGAATGCGTAACCGAAATCGAGGTACGACTCCCAATAGCCACTTTCCCAACGGGCTCCCGCGAACGCTCGCCATTCTTTCAGCTGAATCTGTCCACTGGCAGGCAATTCACCCGATTGCCAGGATTGGACATCGTACTCTGCTCCTGCGTAAAGCCACATCGGGATACCCCACGGTGTGCCAATAAAAACATCGGCACGCGGTTTCGGGAAGACGGCTCGAATTTCCCAAAATTCATTCGGTGTCCAAACCAGACCGGCATTCGGCAAAACAAAATCATCCGCTCTGTCCCAGTAGGAGACCCCCAATACCCACAAAAAGCGGGGATCAACACGGTAGAACATGGTCATATCCGCATCGAAATTCCATCCACCGGCGTTCAGGTCGGATTGAAAATCGGTCGCAATGGCAGGAGTGAACCCCAATCGCCAACTGAACGGCCCCTGCTGCGGCGAGGTTGTCTCAAACCGATACGCAAAACGATAATAATTATCTGCAAGCCCCTGAAATGAAGGTTGCTGAAAGTTGAAGTTGGTAAAATTGAATTCCGGTGACAGTTTCCACGTCCAACCTCGCAGCCCTTGCGTGACGTAATCCATTTTCCAATCAACTTCAAACATGGAGACCGATCCGCCCGGGCCCATGCTCGCATCGGATATAAACACGGAATCCCAGTGAGTCGTCCACCCGAATCGAACCGGTTGCGGGCCGACAACGCCAAAGCCGTAGGGATTCCCCAACGGTTCGGCCGCGTAGGGTGAAGAAGTGAATGGATCGTACCCTAACGGAGCAGGCCCGCCATAGGGGGTAGCTGTTCCTCCTCCATAAACAGGGGCAGAAGGTGGTATCGTAGCGTTTGGATCATAAAAACCCGGCTGTGATTCTCCCTGGAATGTTTGGGGGCTTTGTCCACGAATGACCGCTTCAAATTCAGGATGCAGCCGAAAATACGGTTGTTGTTCCGATTGGACAGGATCCCGGAACAGTCTTGTTTGCCCCAGCTTTGTTTGCCACAGCCTTGTTTGGCTCGGCAGACTCAGCCACTGCGATGAATGAGCATCTGCCGGGAAAACAAGCAGCAAGGTGAAAACAGAGAAAATAAAACGTTTCACGGTAATCCTCCCCGTGGGGGTTTTGCCTGACATAATGACAGGTGGAACTTGTGGTTGTTGTGACTGTTTGATGTAACCCGTTACGCTCACATCCCTGCTCAATAACGGATTGCTGTTGTCCAGGTCTGCCCGGTGTTTGATGATGCTGATGAAGAGGCGGGAAATTTCGACTAATTTCAAAATTACGTCAAGATCGATTCAAGAAATTTGCCCAATATTCCGAGGGAATCGCCCAATAACTTTCTCTGACAGATTGATTCACATTGAAACAAGTCGATATGTGTGCTAGCCTTGATGCCCCAGCCTGTTAAATCTCTCTTTCGTAACTCGAGGTTCCCACCGATGTTAAGTGTTTTTGGTCACGGCAAAAAACTGTGTGATGGTGTGACCCGCAGGGAGGTTCTGAATATCGGCGCTCTGGGAATGGGGGGATTGTCACTGCCGGGACTGCTTCAGGCAGAAAGACTCGCCGGTATCAAGAAATCGCATAAAGCGATCATCATGATCTACATGTGTGGTGCGCCTGCGCATCAGGATATGTACGATTTGAAGATGGAAGCCCCTGCGGAAATCCGGGGGGAATATCGCCCCATTGATACAAATGTGCCTGGCATCCAGATTTGCGAGCATATGCCCCGGCTGGCTAAAATTATGGATAAGTGCATTCCGCTGCGCTCTGTGTACGGTTCTCCCAACGGGGCGCACGATTCATTCATCTGTTACACGGGGCGCAGCACACAAAACCAGCCGCCCGGCGGATACCCCGCCATTGGGGCAACCGTTTCAAAAATACTCGGGCCAACCAATCCATCTGTTCCTCCGTTTGTCGGGTTGGCACCCAATACCGGTCATCCTCCTTATGGTTCGCCGGGGCTTCCCGGTTTTTTGGGAGTTGGCCACGCGGCGTTCCGTCCTTCCGGGCCTGCGAAAAAAGATATGGCTCTTCAGGGGATTTCCGCGGATCGTCTCAGCAATCGAAAAGCCTTGCTTGCTTCTGTCGATTCACTCAAAAGAGAGGTCGATGCCAGTGGAATGATGGACGGCATGGATACGATCAATCAGCAGGCGTTCAACATTCTCACTTCGAGCAAACTGGCTGATGCGCTTGATCTCTCTTTGGAAAGCAAGGAAACACGCCAGCGGTACGGTAAAGGTAGCCCTAAAAACTATGGCGATGGCGCACCGACCAACCTCGAACATTTTCTGATGGCCAGACGCCTTGTCGAAGCCGGTGCCCGGGTTGTGACGCTCAATTTTGGGCGTTGGGATTTTCACAGTGATAATTTCAATGGGCTGAAAACATCGCATTTGCCGCAGTTTGATCAGGGACTTTCCGCGTTGATCGAGGATTTGCATGATCGAGGGCTTGCTGAGGATGTTGCGGTTGTTGCATGGGGAGAATTCGGCAGAACACCTCGCATCAATAAAGACGCCGGCCGCGACCACTGGCCACAAGTGGGCGGCGGTTTACTCGCCGGGGGTGGATTCAAATCGGGACAGGTCATCGGCGCAACCGACCGCATCGGAGCGACCATCGCCAACCGCCCCGTCCATTTCAGCGAAGTTTTTGCCTCGCTTTACAAACATCTTGGACTGGATCCACATGCCATCACGCTCCCCGATTTTGCAGGTCGACCGCAATATCTGGTCGATCAGCAGTACCAGGCGCTCCCGGAATTGGGGTGACAGGCCTGTTTGCTGTTACGTTTTCTGCCTCCTACACTCTCGATGGTGAAAGCAGAAGAGTGGCTGTCATGCGACTGGCACGCAAGGGAAGACTATCAGTTCAATGACGGACTACTTGAATGAACCGTTTGAGTGAACCGTTTGAGTGAACCGTCTATTGAGTGAACCGTCTATTGAGTGAACCGTCTATTGAGTGAACCGTCGGTGCCGGGATTCCTGTCACTCAGGACAATTTTTTTCCGAATGGCTCTGAATGACTCTGTTGATCTTGAATTTCTGAGCAAACGAGCGTATACCTCTTTTCTCGACGCCTGCAAGGGCGTTTTTGTAGACATGAATAACTGGTAAGGCCAGTTGCAGTTTTGTCGAATGTTATGATAAAAAACAGGTGATTCGATGGCAAAGAATATGATTGTTGCCCAGTCGGGTGGTCCTTCTCCGGTTATCAACAACACGCTGCGTGGCATCGTCGAAACGGCTCGTGAGATGTCGGAAATCGGCACAGTGTACGGCGGTTGGCACGGAATTGAAGGAGTTCTGAAAGAGGAGTTGCTCGATTTGACGGCCCAATGCCCGGAAGAGATCGCGTTGCTGCGCACAACACCTGCAGCCGGTTCGATCGGGACGTGCAGATATAAATTGAAACAAGGGCAGGATGAAGATTTTGATCGCATTATCGAAATCTTCAAGGCGCACGATATCGGCTACTTCGTTTACATTGGCGGGAACGATTCGATGGATACCGCGAATAAGGTTGCCAACATCGCGCGGGAACGCGGCCTGGATGTCGTGGGCATCGGGGGGCCAAAAACGATTGATAACGATGTCGGCGACAGTGAGTTTCAGTTGATTGACCATACGCCCGGTTACGGCAGTACGGCTCGTTACTGGAGTAACTATGTGCAAATGTCGAACGAGGAAAACAACGGCAGTTGCCCGGCGGATCCCGTTTTGGTGATGCAGGCGATGGGGCGAAAGATCGGTTACATTCCCGCAGCGGCGCGGCTGGCTGATCCGAAACGCGAAATGCCTCTTCAAATTTATCTGGCGGAGAAGAAAGTCGAGATCGAACAGATTCGTGAAAACATCAACGCGATGCTCAAGGAACGTGGGCGAGCGATGGTCGTTGTCAGCGAAGGGCTTGAAATTGAAGGGCTCGAAATTCCGGAAGAATTTGTGGTTCGCGATTCCTTCGGTCATGCGATGCTCTCTTCCAGCAAAATTACCGTTGCGCAATTGCTGACCAATGCTCTGAATGAAAAGCCGTTGGCTGTGAAAGGGAAAGCCCGTTGTAATGTTTCGGGGACCCATCAGCGAAACGATATCGTGCATGCGTCCAATGTCGATTTGACTGAATCATATTATGTTGGGCAAAAAGCGGCACTTCTGGCCGCGGCAGGCGAGCACGGTTACATGGCTTCGATTTTACGGACCGATCGCGAGAATTACACGATCGAATACGGCAAGGCACCCCTTTCAGAAGTTGCCAACAGCGAACGTCACTTCCCCGCAGATTGGATCACGCCGTGCGGGACGGATGTGACGGACGAGTTCCTGAAATACGCCCGTCCCCTGATCGGCGATAACTGGGTTTCGGTTCCGGTGATCGATGGACGCCTCCGTTTGGCCAGATTGAAACCGATCTTCGCGGATCAGAAACTGGAAAAATATATCCCGCAAGCGGATCGATAAATTGTCGTTGTCTACGTCACGACGTACCGAAGAATGGTAAGGTGCGTTGCAGCGTACCCAATGTGAGATGCGTTTCAAAGGTGCGTCACGACGCACCCAACAGATAAAGAAAGTAGAAAATGTCTGTTACTTACGAAAAGAAAAATGATTACCTGGTTGCTGTCGATTCCGATGGTTGTGCGTTTGATTCGATGGAGATCAAGCACAAGGAATGTTTTATTCCGAACTTCATCAAG
>JALTOP010000501.1 GCA_027000105.1 Planctomycetaceae bacterium
GTGTCTGGGTGAAAGGAAAAGATGAAACCGGCCACTGGAGCAATCAACCCCGACCCGAGAGTGACTGATGAACCCGCAATGTTCCTGAACCTGCAATGTTCCCTGCTGCAACCGCAAACCGGCCTGTTTCAATAATGAAGACAGCCGAAGCACATTGGACAACCGGAGCAGTATCAGGAGGTTGCATGGCTTGTATTTACAAGAGTTTGCATTGACAGAACATTTTCAGAAGAGGTTGAAAATCAACCGTTAGTAACACAATGAACCCATTCAAGGCGGCACTGCACATTCAGATTTTTTTCGCACTGGTTGTTGGGGCGGGAATCGGCCTGTTCTTCAACCCCGGTGAAGAACGTCTGAAAAAAGATCTCGTTTTCACTCTGAAGTACGAACAAGGGAAAATTGTGATCGCTGAGAAAGACGTGGACAAAAAGGGAAATGAGGTGCCTGTTGTTCCGGTCGTTCGTCTTTCGGCTCAGCAATACAGCAGGCGTTATCCGAATTTACCCGATCTGGAAAAATGGAAAGATGCGGAAAAGCCTCCCGTTATCAAGGTTACCAATCGACATTACCGTCTGATCGAAGATGCCAGATCGATTCATGTTACCTATCGTCGGGACTATAACGGGCGGCCTGTTATCACCACAGAGAAGGTGAAAACGGGAAAGGAAATCGCCGAGAAGTATCCACTGTTTACGGAAGGATACGAGCGTTACCGCCATTCCTGGTCCCGGCTGGTTACAGTTGTTTCCAAAACGGTGGGAGATATATTTCTGCGTCTGCTGAAAATGGTGACCATTCCGCTGATTGTTTCTTCGTTGATTACCGGAATCGCGGGACTGGGCGATGCGAAGCGACTCGGTTCGATGTTCGGCAAAACGTTGGCCTACTATTTTGTTACCAGTTTGCTCGCGATAACAACAGGCATTTTTATGGTGAATTTGATCCGTCCGGGTGTGGGAGCGATTTTGCCGGGGACGGGATCGGTGACGACATTGGGAGGACAACAATCCCTGGGAAGCGTATTTATGGGGATGATCGATAACATGATCCCGCCGAATCCGGTCGCAGCGCTTTCAAACGGCGATTTTCTTTCGATCATCACTTTCAGCATCCTGTTTGGTCTGTTTATCGTCTCCGCCGGAGAGGAATCGAGAAAACGGATGACCGGCTTCTTTCAGGCATTTTTCGAGGTGATGATGGGAATGACGATGTTCATCATTCACCTGGCACCGATCGGTGTGCTGGCCTTCATAACTTATGCAACCGCTTCACAGGGGCCGGAAATTTTCGGGACACTTGCCTGGTATATGCTGACGGTGTTTCTGGCGCTGCTGGTTCATGCAATGCTCGTTATGCCACTGATCTTGAAGTTTGTTGCCGGTCGTTCGCCGTGGCAGTATGCAAAGGCGTTGAGCCCGGCCTTGATGACCGCGTTTTCAACCGCTTCCTCCAACGGCACGTTACCATTGACGATGACATCGGTAGAAAAGAATGCGGGCATTTCCAACCGGGTCAGTTCATTTGTGTTGCCCTTGGGAGCAACGATCAATATGGACGGGACGGCACTTTACGAAGCCGTCGCGGTGCTGTTCATCGCGCAGGCGACCGGCGGCTTCGAACTTTCTCTGGGCACGCAGATCATTGTCGCGGTCACAGCTCTGCTTGCGAGCATTGGAGCAGCCGGGATTCCACACGCGGGTCTGGTGATGATGGCAATCGTTCTGCAGGCAGTCGGGCTTCCACTCGAAGCTCAGGGGATTATCATCGCTGTCGATCGCATCCTCGATATGTGCAGAACAACGGTCAATGTCTGGAGTGATTCCTGTGGCTGTGCCGTTGTCGAGCGACTGACCAGACAGGAGTAATCGCTTTTCCGATCTTGCCTCACGCCTTATTCCCGGTCTTTCATCGAACCGGGTTGATGATAGCTGAAATCATTTTCCGTCTGTTTGTTTTCCCGCCTGTTGATGCCACCTTCCCGTTCGAATCAACAGACGGCTTTCTTTCCCGATCCTGCTGGTTTGAGAGATTCGCAGATAGTTTCATCGACAGTGGGCGATTTCGCTGTTGTGTTGTCTGGAATCGCGGGAAAACCATTGGAACGACTCATCAGAGTCAGGAAAGAGCGAGTCAGGAAAGAGCGAGTCTGGAAAGAGCGAGTCTGGAAAGAGCGAGTCTGGAAAGAGCGAGTCTGGAAAGAGAAGTTCGGAAAGAGATCTGAAAGCCGCAGTCCCCAGTCGGGTGGCTGGAAGTCCTCAGGGAGTGTTAATTTTTAGCGGTCAGGCAGACAAAACAAGCTTGATTGATATGATCAATTTTCGTTTCAAATTGGCCGATAATCCCTTGGTAGGCTGCTTTCGGAATAGCCAGGCTCCCGGGCACGGTTTGTATGTATATGTCCGGGCCGTTTCAGTCGATTCTGCAAGCTGCCCTCAATGCAGATGATTGGCCAACCATGACGGAGAGTGGTTTTGAGTGCTTTTTTTGAGACCTTCCTTGTTCATTCGCTCTCCCGTATCATTCCGGGTTGTTATGTTCGGGATCGATTGCCGGAACACGAGAAAACTGTTCTCCTGACATTCGAGGATGGCCCCGATCCTGCCAGTACGCCGCGTCTTTTGGCGTTGCTGGAGGAATACCACGTTTCTGCAACCTTCTTTCTTGTGGGTGACAAGGTCGCCCAATATCCCGAGTTGGTGAGAGAAATTCTCGAACGTGGGCATACGTTGGGAAATCATACGTATCATCATCTTGACGCCTGGAAAACTTCGACGCTCTGTTATGTCAAGGATGTCTGTTCCTGTTCACGGATCATCAATTCTGTAGCGGGTGAATTGCCTCTGTGGTGGCGTCCCCCTTATGGGCACGCGACCGGCAAACTTGTCAACTGGTGTCAACGTCACGGGGTTCAAACAGTTTTATGGGATGTCGCAGCGGGTGATGTATCGTCTCGGGCGACGGTGCGGTCGGTTGAAAGAAACATAGTTCAAAAAATTCGCCCCGGTTCAATTCTTTCCCTGCACGACAATTCCCGTTCTGCTCGCGTCACCCCCGCTGCACTGCGGGAAGTTTTACCCCGCTTGATCGATGACGACTGGCGATTCGAGGAACTTGGCTCATTTGCCGCTTAACAATGGAGACCGTTGGGCGGAACATCAACGAGCGACGGAGAACCACCTGTCTCATTCGAATACCGCCCACTCCGGATATCGTTGGCTGTTGTTCAAGGTCACCCGTCGTGCCCGCTATTATTCAGCGGGATACGGCAGCACAGAGTTGCTCGTTTAACTTGAAAAGGTTCATTTTTCTCCAGCAGCACAACTGGGCCTTGCTGGCTCAGTTCGGCAGGTTGCTCGTTTAACTTGAAAAGGTTCATTTTTCTCCCCCGCGAACGGTCACCTGCCTGCCCCGTTTTACAGGCTGTTTCCCGAAGTTCCCATTGATTTCCGGTCAATATTGGGGTACCCTGTTGGCACTGCCCGCCTGCAATTTTTTCCTGCCTTTGAGAAAAGAAGATCAAATTATGACGCGATCACAGACCCGCCGGGAATTCATTCGTCATCTGGGGTTGGGAGCCGCTTCGCTTCCTTTTTTGGGGAATCTGCCCAGTTTGGGATTTGAGAATAGCACTGCTTCCAAGCAGCGGCTGGTTATTTTCTTCAGCCCCGATGGGACAATTCCCGGAAACTTCTGGCCGGACGAACAGGGCGAGAAATTCAAGCTGAAGAAGATCATGGAGCCGTTCGCGCCCTGGCAGGATCGTCTGTTGATTCTCAATGAAGTCAACGACAAGATCCGTGGCGATGGCGATTCCCACATGCGAGGGATGGGTTGTCTGTTGACAGGAGCGGAACTTTTTCCGGGGAACATTCAGGGGGGATCGCACACGCCGGCCGGCTGGGCCAGCGGGCTTTCCATTGATCAGGAAATCAAACAGTTCCTGCAAAAAAATCCTGCGACCCGGACACGGTTCGGCTCGCTTGAGTTTGGCGTGCTGGTTCCCAATCGGGCCGATACCTGGACACGAATGGTTTATGCAGGCCCGAACAAACCGGTTGCCCCGCTGGATGACCCTTACCAGATGTACGCCAAGCTTTATGGACAAATGAAAGACCGGGAGGATCTGGTCAGTATTCTGGATGATTTGCAGGAAGATCTCGACAAGGTGCGATCGGTTATCAGCAAGGAAGACCGGGAACTGCTCGACGAACAGGCGACATTCGTGCGAGAGATGGAAAAAGAACTTTCACAAAAGGTGCAAAGCGAAACTTCCCACGCCGTTCCCAAACTCGAACCGGGTTTGCGGGAGAAAAACGAAAACATGCCGAAAATTTCCGGGATGCAACTCGATCTGCTCTTTCATTCGCTTCAGGCCGACTTCACCCGTATTGCGACCTTCCAGTTTACCAATTCGGTCGGGAATGCGAAAATGAGCTGGCTGGGTATAAATGAGGGTCAGCATTCGCTTTCCCATGAACCGGATGATAACCGGGAGGCGGTTGAAAAACTGACGAAGATCAACCACTGGTATGCAGAACAGATCGCATCGTTTGTGAAACGCCTGGATGAAACGCCCGAACCGGGAGAGACCGGTTCCATGCTCGATCACACAACCATCGTCTGGACGAACGAGTTGGGCAAAGGAAATTCGCACACGTTGGATAACATCCCGTTTGTGCTGATCGGGGGTGGACTCGGCTTCAGGATGGGGCGTTCGCTGAAGATGAAAGGCGTTCCCCACAATCGATTGCTGCTTTCTCTGGCTCACGGGTTCGGTCACCGTCTCAACAAGTTTGGCAACCCCGATTACTGTGAAAAAGGCCCGTTGATCCTGAGTTGACCCTGAGCTGTTACAGGCTGGACGTCCTGCCCAACCAGCGGGAAGTCCCCCGTTTCAGGCTTCTGCTTGTTGGATCGGGCGCGGTTGCGGAGCCTGTTCGTGATCGGCGGGGGCCGTTTGTGCCCGTTGTTCGCTGTCGCCGTCCAGTTCGGCTGCCATCAGGAAGATGCTGCCATCGGAAAGATGACGTCATTCGGGTAACGATTCAAGCGGCCCGATGGCCACTGTGGAGAGTTGCACAAGCGGGTATTGCTGGAGCAGATCGTCGATGTCCTGGAGCGTCATGCTCTGCAGCGTGTCGAGATCATCCTGCACCGAACGATATTCCCTGCGATAAATCCAGTTATTTCCCAATGCGGAAAGCCGTCCCATCGGTCGTTCACTTCGCAGGACAATACGGGAGGCGATCTTGTTTTTTGTCTGTTCGAGCTCCTGGGCTGTTACCCCGTTTTTGTTGATATCTTCATAGATGCGGGAAATCGCATCGAGATTTTCTTTGACATCTTCGGGATTGCACGTCAGGTAGGTCATGTACCCGGAGGAGCCATCGTAATCGTTGTAGGAAAGTTCGGCTGCTTCGGCCCGTCCGGAGGCCACCAGTTCCCAATACAGACGGCTGTTGGAATCATCGCCGACAATGGTTGTTAAAACGTCGGCTGCAAACCGGAGCGGACTGGCTGAAGGAGGAGCCGGACTCATCTGGGCAATGTGCTCCTGAATCACCCCCTGTTTCGGCAAAACCAGCGTCCCGCCAGTCGGATGCGCTTCGCTTGTATCCCTTGCTGTTTCACCCGCGGGCCAGTGGCTGCAATATCTGTTCGAAAGATCTACTACAGTTGACCAGTCCACATTTCCTGCAACAACCAGCGTCATGTTGCCAGCCAGGTAGTGCGATTCGTGATAGGCCCGCATCTGCTCGGCTTTCAGTGCGGTAATGCTTTCGACCGTTCCCAGAATGCTGCGTGAAAGCGGATGCCCGGCGAAGTGGACTTGCATCAGTTTTTCGTAGGCGGTGAAGGAGGGCATATCATCGTACATGCCGATCTCTTCCAGGATAACCTGTTTTTCCATTTTGAAATCGTCATCCCGCAATGAGGGATACAAAATGGAGGAGAACATTTCGAAGGCGACCGGCAAATACTCCGGCAGCACAGCCGCATAGAACAGGGTGACTTCTTCACTGGTCGAGGCATTGTAATGAGCCCCGACTTCGTCGAAAATCCGGTTGACATCTTCGGCTGAATACTTGTCGGTTCCCTTGAAAACCATATGCTCCAGGAAATGACTGACACCACTGAGTTGATCCGTTTCATCCCGGGAGCCGGTGCGGACAAAAAATCCGAATGCGACACTGTGCACTTTCGAATTCAATTCAGCCACGATGTTCAGGCCGTTAGCCAATCTGTCCTGTTCAAACTTCACGGGATATTCCTCAGCGTTTCAAAGTCGGTGTGAATTCAGGAGAAAAGCACTTTCATTCAGGCAGATTCCTCAACCTGGAGTGGTTGTGGGCCGATCGTCAGCACGTTCAGATTGTTCGCCGGATATTGACGGGCGTAGGCGAGAACATCTTCTGCACGAACCGATTCGATCTGTTCGCGCACCTCCTGCAATGTCCTGATTCGACCCAGATGGAACCAGTTGCGGACAAGCGAGGAAGCGCGAGCCATTGTCGATTCTTCCTGCATGATCAAGGCGCTTTTGGCACGCACCTGGCAGCGCTGCAATTCGGATTCAGTGACTCCCTGATCGATATTTTTCAGTTCGTCGATAGTCACCTCAAGTGTTTCCTGGGCTCGATCATTGGTTGTCCCCGCGTAACAGAGAATACGGGCTTCATCTTTGAGAGTGTTCAGCGAAGCGCCGATCGCGTAGCACAAACCGCGTTCCTCACGAACCTTGGTGAACAGCCGAGAACTCATTCCTCCGGAGAGAATATTGACCGCGGTCCAGGCACGGTAGTAATCGGGATCCCGATACGGGACGGCTCGGTAGGCGATGCCGATCTGTGTTTGAGTCGAATCGTGTTCGATATGATTCGAATCCGGTTTCGGTTCGGTGCCACGACTCAGGCGGGGGGCTTCTCCGTCCCAATCCTTGAACAAGTCCTCGCAGTGCGAGACGATCTGTCCTGCATCGATATCCCCTGCAATTCCCAAAATGGCTCCCGACGGGACAGAGCATTGTTCGAAATGGCTGCGAACATCCTGCAGGCTGATTTCGGGAAGATCCTGAAGTGAACCTTCAGAAGGACGATTCCAGGGTGGCGAATAGGTTCTCCGGCGAAGCTCGATCATCAGTTTCTGACGTGGTTCATCTTCGATGGACCGCAATGTCTGCTCTCGGCCGACTTTACACATCTCGAAAGACTTCTGTTCCAGATGCGGCCGCAGAAAAACATCCGAGACCAATTTCAGCACTTCGGGTAAACGGTCTGCCAGGGTCGCTGCCGAGAAGGTCAGCTGATGCCAGCCGGGAGAAAGGTGGTACTGCACGCCCAGGTTATCAAAGGCAACCGAGAGCGCCCGCGAATCATAATCGCCGGCTCCTCGAAGCATCAGATCGCTCAACAGGGAAGCGATTCCATTTTTTCCTGAAGGTTCGTAGCAGCCCCCGGCTGGTATCGACAAGGCAATCGCGGCTGACCGTACCGCATCCATCTTTTCCGTGATGATTTCCAGACCATTGTCCAACGTGTGGTTTGTAATTTTTCGGTTCAGCATGACATTTTATCGAACAGGAACGGAAAGGAGGTTCAAGCCGGGGCAGTATAGCTTGCCCGTCGAGTTCTGGGAACCAAGCGAAGAGAAGCTTCAGCAAAACACGGAGCGTCCGACCGGAACTGCCACCTGAACCCGCGGTGACGACCGAAAAATGGGCCTGTCACCCGTTATTTCTTTTTGTCTGCAGCAGCCTGATGCAGCGGCGGTAGCCCCGGTGCAAGCGACAGGTTGGCAGGACGGTTCTTTTCGATGAAATCCTTCAACGCCTCAAGCCTGTCTTTGGGGACAGCCGGGATTTTTACTTTGGGCAGAGGTTTGGGGGTACTGTAGATGGCGTTGATGATGGGCAGAATCTGATCGTAAGTCTCCTCGACATTGCTTCGGTGTTTGCTCAAAGGGGGACTTTTGACACGATCAAGCAGGGCGATGTCGCGGGCATCGAGTTTGCGGTAAGCCGTGTAAACCTGGAAGACGCAAGTCTTCCAGTAGTAATGTCTCGGGTTACGGTTGAACTGCCTCGCCAAATCGTACATGAAACGGGCGATTTCATAGTTGATAAGAGGGAGATTGATCTGCCCGTCCATTTTTGCCCGCCCCAGTGCATTGGCAGCGGCTGCCCGAACCAGCCAGGCTTCCTGGTTGTCAGTCAGGATCGCACTGAGTGTCTGAATGATGTATGGCTTCCTGCGTGCATCGTAAAGGTCGTCAACAACACCAAGAGTCGCGATGCAGACCCGTTTGTACCAGGTGTCTGCTTTGGGGTTTTTCAGCTCTGCGACAACGGTTGCGCCGACTTTTTTTCGCAAGGTCACTTTCAGGCTGGAATCTTTGCAGACACGATACAAGCCGTTCACCGCAGCGATTTTTACTGCCGGGTGCTGTTTCGGATCCTTGATGATGGAAAGCAGCACTTCCGTTTTTTCTTCATACGGAACGGCAGGAATCTTTTTGGTCAAATTGGCCGGGGTTCGATTCAGTTCCCCGATCAACAGGACCGCGTTCAATCTCACCGGCAAGGGGCAGTTGAGCAGTTTCTGTGACTGTTTGAGAAGTTCTGCAAGCAGCAGTTCGGTCGATGCAGAGGAGGCGCGCAGAAAATCCTGTTTGATGGTCTTGCGAATGTCCGGCAGCGACCTTCTTTTTTCCTCCAGGCTCATCTGTAAAACCTGGATTTTCGCGAAGTTTTTTATGGTGTTGATATCAGATTGCGAAAGACTGCTTTTGCCCATCGCTTTTCTGAATTTTTGGGCGTCGGCCTTGAGCTGTTTCAAATCGGACGGTTTAATCAGATTCTTGCACTCGGCTACAGCTGCCGGTTTTTCCTGAGCAACCGATCGGGAGTCGATCGCGACAACCAGCAGCAGACAAACCACGATCAGACGGAAACATGGGTGCCCAAGAAATGCACGTAGCAGGTTTTCCCACGGTGAAGAGTCCATTTGCCGGGAACAGGTTCGTGAACAATGACTACGTATCGAACTCATGATGCCTAACAATATCGAGTGGGTAAAATCAGGGTGATGTAACGATCGTCAAACTTCCGCAGTGACACAGAACACGCACGCCCATCCCACGGAGACAGATCCCGCAAGAACGACAGGCGTCATTTGCTGCTCGCAGCACGACCCGAAGAGCCGAACCAGCCCGCTTCCATTACCGACCTCAGTATGGAAAGTATGCCGAGCAATTCCAACAGATTAACATCCGAAAGTAAAACCTGCACCCGATCCACACTATTTTATCTCGAACAATACCGAATATCAGGGTTGCAGAAATTGTAACGATTGGCAACCTCAGCAAGGGAAAAGGGTTCTGAATCCGCTATGAAAATTCCATCGATCAAGATTGTGGCCTGAACCGAATCGCGAAGAAAAGGAAGAGAATTAAGGACAGGTGCTACCGGTACGAACCTCGAAGAAAAAAGGAAGCCACCAGAACCTTGGGATTATACGAAGTGAACACAACCGCAGGAAAGTGAAATCGTGCCATCAACAAGGATTTCCTGGAAAAACGTTTTTTGTGCTGTTTTCCCTTCCAATCTTTCCCTTTCAGCATGGCGGGACGGCTTCATTCCCGGGATTGGGTCAACACCCTGAGACGCATGACGTTACGACGCACCTGCTGCAGAAGCGGCGCTATTCGACTGAGACGCCGATGACTGGGGGAGACTATTTTTTTCTCTTCCCTTTTTTCGATTTTTTTGAGGGATTTGAGTAGGGTTTTCCGGCCTGTTTTCCCGGATTGGCAGCGGCATCGATCGCTTCGATTTTCTGTTGCAGCCAGCTGGTCTGTTTGGGGGATTCTTTTTTTTTTTTCTTCTTGTTGGGTTCGGG